>JAKONS010000541.1 GCA_022701845.1 Burkholderiaceae bacterium | reverse complement strand
TGCGGCGGTGGTGAGGCCCTGCATGGTGGTGCTCCTGGAAAACATCGATGTCGTTGACTGCCCGCCCGGCCCGCCGCCCGCTCAGCCGGCGGCCACCGGCTGCATCAGCTCGGCCAGCGGCGCCGGCCGGTGCACCAGGAAGCCCTCCGCATAGTCGACGCCCATCGCCTGCAGCCGCGCCAGCACGTCGGGCTGCTCGACGAGCTTGGCCACGGTGCGCACGCCCACCACCTTCGCCACGTCGACGAAGCTGCGCACCGCCACCTCGTCGAGCGGGTCGGTCACCACGTCGCGCACGAACTGGCCGTCGATCTTGATGGTGTCGACCTGCAGGTTCTTCAGGTAGCCGAACGACGAGGCGCCGGCGCCGAAATCGTCCAGCGCCACCCGTACCCCCTCGGCCCGCACCCGCTCGACGAACAGCGCGGCATCGGCCATGTGGGTGACGGCGGCGGTCTCGGTGATCTCCAGGCAGAGCTTGCGGCGGATGGCGTCGCCTGCCTCGGCCAGCTGGGCGTGGATCCAGGTGTGGAAGGCGCGGTCGCCGACCGACTGGCCCGACAGGTTCACGCACAGGCAGTCGATCGCCTGGGGGCTGGGCAGGCGCCGCAGCCAGGCCAGGGCGCGCGACACCACCCAGCGGTCGATGCGGGTGACCAGGTGGAAGCGCTCGGCCGCCGGCAGGAAGGCCGCCGGCGGGATCAGCGCGCCGTCGGCGTCGCGCAGCCGCAGCAGCACCTCGGCCTGCAGGCCGGCGCACGGGCCCTGCAGCGGCTGCAGGCGCTGGGCGAACAGCTCGAACTCGTCGTTGTCGAGGGCGCGCTCGAGGCGGGTGGTCCACTGCATCTCGCCGTGGCGGGTGCGCAGGGTGTCGTCGGTGTCGAACCACTCGTGGTAGCGGTTGCGCCCGCCTTCCTTGGCCGCGTAGCAGGCAGCGTCGGCGGCCTGCTTGACCGCGTCGGTGTCGCGCCAGCGGTTGTCGACCGGCACCAGGCCGATGCTGGCGCCGATGCGAAAGCGCCGGTCCTCGTGCACGAAGCGGTATTCGTCCATGCGGTCGCAGATGTTCTGCGCCACCCGCCGCGCCTGCACCGTGCTGCAGTGGCCGAGCACCACCGCGAACTCGTCGCCGCCCAGCCGCGCCAGGGTGTCGCCGCTGCGCACCGTGTCCTGCAGCAGCCGCGCCACCTGCTGCAGCAGCTTGTCGCCCATGGCGTGGCCGCAGGTGTCGTTGACCGCCTTGAACTGGTCCAGGTCGATGTACAGCAGGGCGTGCTCGGAGGCGGTCTCGTGCGCCGCCTCCAGGGTGCGCTGCAGCCGGTTCTCGAATTCGGCGCGGTTGACCAGTCCGGTGAGCTGGTCGTGCGTGGCCCGGTAGGTCATCTCGCTCGACAGGCGGCGCTGCTCGGAGACATCGTGGAACACCAGCACCACGCCCAGCAGGTCGCCGCTTTCGCTGCGGATCGGCGCGGCGGTTTCCTCGATGCCGCGCTCGCTGCCGTCGCGCGAGAGCAGCAGCGAGCGCTGGGCCGGGCCGATCGGCGCGCCGTGCTCCACGCACACCGCCACCGGGTCGGGCGCCGGCGCCCGGGTGTCCTGGTGGACGATGCGGAACACCTCGCCCAGCGGCCGGTCGCGGGCCTCGGTGTTGGGCCAGCCGGTCATGCGCTCGGCCACGGGGTTGAGCCAGGTGATGGCGCCGTCGGCATCGGTGGTGATGACCGCCTCGCCGATCGAGCGCAGGGTGACCCGCAGCAGCTCGTGCTGGTCGTCGAGCAGCCGGTTCAGGCGGCGCCGCTCGGTGATGTCCTGGCAGGCGCCCGACAGCCGGATCGCCACGCCGTCCACCATGTCGACCGAGCCGACCACATGCACGTGGCGCCACTCGCCGTCGGTGCGCACGATCTCCAGCTCCAGGTCGAATTTCTCGCCGTGCTCCAGGGCGCGCGCCACCGCCAGCTCGATGGCCGGGCGCGAGGACGGCGCATAGAAGGCGATGGCCTCCTCGAAGGTGGGCCGGAAACCGACCCAGGTGCCGTGGATGCGGCACAGCTCGGGCGACCAGACGACATGCTGGGTGACCGGGTCGGCCTCCCAGCCGCCGACGCCGGCCAGCGCGCCGGTGCGCTCCAGCAGCTCCTGGCTGCTGCGCAGCGCGCGCTCGGTGGCCTTGCGCTCGGTGATGTCGTGCGCGGTGCCGGAGACGCCGACGATCGCGCCGCTGGCGTCGCGCATCGCCACGCCGCGCGAATCGAGCCAGCGCTTCTGGCCGTCGATGCGGGTGAATTCCGCCTCGTACACGTAAGGCACGTCGTAGCGCCAGCAGTTCTCGAAGGCCGCGGCGATCTCCGGCCGGAGCTCGGGCGCGAAGGCCAGCAGGCGCTCGGAGAAGGGCGGCGCCGGGCTGTCGGGCGGGCGGCCGGTGATGCGGTACATCTCGGCCGACCAGGTGGTGGTGCCATCGACCACGTTGCATTCCCAGCTGCCGATATGGCCGATGCGCTGGGCCTCGTTGAGTGCGTCGGCCGCCTCGCGCAGGGCGCGGTGCTTGTCGGCCAGCGCCTGCGCCTGGCCGGCCAGGGTGCGGGTGGCGGCGCGGCCTTCGAGCGAGCGGCCGGCCACCACCGCCAGCAGCCGCAGCACGGTGCGCTGGGTGGCGTCGAGGGTGCGCGGCTTGCGGTCGACCACGCAGACCGCGCCCAGGCGGTGGCCGGCGGTGGTCTCGACCGGCATGCCGGCATAGAAGCGCACGCCCATCTCGCCGGTGACCAGCGGGTTGTCGTGGAAGCGCTCGTCGACGGCGGTGTCGGTGACCTCCAGGATGTCGTCGCCCAGCACCGTGTGGGCGCAGAAGGATTCGTCGCGCGGCGTCTCGGGCAGGCGCTGGTGGCCGGTGTTGGCCAGCACCCATTGCCGCTCGGCGTCGATCAGGCTGATCAGCGCGATCGGCATGTCGCACACCGTCGAGGCGACGTCGACGATGGCCTGGAAATCCGCTTCGCGCTCGGTGTCGAGCACCTGCAGCGCATGCAGCGCGGCGAGCGCTTCGGGTTCGTCGTGGCGGAGCGGGGCCGGGATCATGGAGCAGGAAGCGGGTGGGGCATCTGGCTGCGACAGAGGGGGGCGGTCGGGCGGCCATCGTAGCGAATCGCCTGTGCGGCGGTCCCCGGAATAGCCGCCCGAAACACCCCGGCTTCCGGCGGTTCGCGGGCCGGCCGGCAAAGGCTTCTAAACTGACCGGTTCGCTAGCTGCCGTGGACCGACCGTGGACAAGATCGACAAGGCGATTCTCGCCATCCTGCAGGCCAACGCCTCCGCATCGCTGCAGGAGATCAGCGAGGCGGTCACCCTGTCGACCACGCCGTGCTGGCGGCGCATCCAGCGGCTGGAGAGCGAGGGCTACATCCGCCAGCGGGTGGCGCTGCTCGACGCCGACAAGCTCAACGTCGGCGTCACCGTGTTCGTCTCGGTGCGCACCAACCAGCACAACGAGAAATGGTTCCAGCGCTTCACCGCGGTGGTGGCGTCGATACCGCAGATCGTCGAGTTCTACCGCATGAGCGGCGACGTCGATTACCTGCTGCGGGTGGTGGTGCCCGACATCAAGGGCTACGACGCGGTGTACCAGCGGCTGATCCGCGAGATCGAGCTGTCGGACGTGAGTTCGAGCTTCGCCATGGAGCAGCTCAAGTACACCACCGCGCTGCCGCTGGAATACGCCTAGCGCGAGCTCAGGCGCCGCCGAGCAGGGCCTTGGCCAGCAGGCCGGCGGCGGTCAGCGCCACCACCACCGCGAACACCTGGTGCACCCGGCGCGGCGCCAGGCGCGGCATCAGGGCGCGGCCGGCGACCATGCCGCAGACCACCACCGCCAGGAAGGCGGCGGTCACCGCCAGCGGAAAGCGCGCGCCGTGGGCGAAGGCGGTCACCACGCCGCCGGTGCCGACCAGGGCGATCACCAGCAGCGAGGTGGCGACGATGCCGTGCGGCGAGATGTCGGTGAAGCGCTTCAGCATCGGCACCACCACGAAGCCGCCGCCGACGCCGAGCAGGCCCGACAGGAAACCGGTGAGCGCGCCGACGCCGGCCAGCGCCAGGCCGGTGCCGAGCGTCCAGCGCAGGCGGCCGGTGGCGGGGTCCAGCCGGCACACCCGCCAGCGCTCGGGTTCGTGCGCCGCCGCCGCTGCCACTCCGCGGCGCAGGCCGGCGAGCTGGCGCGCCGCCACGAACAGCAGGGTCGCGGCGAACAGCACCAGCAAGAGGCGCTGCGGCAGCCGGTGCGCCGCGGCCAGGCCGAGGCCGGTGGCGGGCACGCCGGCCAGCGCCATCAGCACCGCGGCCTTGTAGCGCACCAGGCCGCGCCGCAGCCCGTGCGCCGCGCCCAGGCAGGCGGCGCCGGCCACCGCCATCAGCGCCACCGGGGCGGCCTGCTGCATCGGCCAGCCGGTGCCGAACACCAGCGCGGGCGCGGCCAGGATGCCGCCGCCGGCGCCGGTCAGCCCCAGCACCAGCCCGACCAGCGCGCCGAGAAAGAGCGAGGTCAGCACGGTCAGAGGCTGTCGAGCGGAATCTTGAGGTAGCGCACGCCGTTGTCCTCGCGCTCGGGCAGCCGGCCGGCGCGCATGTTCACCTGCACCGAGGGCAGCATCAGTACCGGCGTCGACAAGGTGGCGTCGCGCGCGGTGCGCATCGCCACGAAGGTCTCCTCGTCGATGCCGTCGCGCACATGGATGTTGCCGGCGCGCTGCTCGGCGACGGTGCTGGTGAAGCGCATCGCCTGGTCCTTCGACGGATAGTCGTGGCACAGGTAGAGCCGGGTGGCCGGCGGCAGCGCCAGCACCCGGCGGATCGAGCGGTAGAGCGTGCGCGCGTCGCCGCCGGGGAAGTCGCAGCGGGCGGTGCCGTAGTCGGGCATGAACAGCGTGTCGCCGACGAAGGCGACGGTGGCGTCCGCTTCGCCCACCACATAGGTCAGGCAGGCCGGCGTGTGGCCGGGCGTGTGCAGCACCCGGATCGGCAGCGAGCCGAGGGCGAAGGTCTCCTCGTCGGCGAACAGCCGGTCGAACTGGGCGCCGTCGCGGGCGAAACCCGCGCCTTCGTTGAACAGCTCGCCGAACACCTGCTGCACCGAGGCGATGTGCGCACCGATGCCGATGCGCCCGCCCAGCTGCCGCTGCAGGTACTGCGCCGCCGAGAGGTGGTCGGCATGCACATGGGTCTCCAGGATCCACTCCACCGTGGCGCCCAGCGCGCGCACCCGGGCCACCAGGCGGTCGGCGTTGTCGGTGCGGGTGCGGCCCGACTTCATGTCGAAATCGAGCACGCTGTCGATCAGCGCGCAGCGGCCGGTGGACGGGTCGAGCAGCAGGTAGCTCACCGTGCCGGTGGCCGGATCGTGGCTGGCTTCGACCAGGGGTGCGGACCGGGTCATGTGCGGCTCAGGTTGAAGCGCAGGCCGGTCAGGCCGGTGATGTCGATCTCGGGCCGGCGGCCGGCGATCACGTCGGCCACGATGCGGCTGGTGCCGCAGGCCTGGGTCCAGCCGTTGGAGCCGTGGCCGGCGTTCAGGTACAGGCGTTGCAGGCGGGTCGCGCCGATCACCGGCGGGCCGTCGGGGGTCATCGGCCGCAGGCCGGCCCAGTAGGTGGCGCGGTCGTAGTCGAGGCCGTGCGGCAGAAGTTCGCGGGTCAGGCGCAGCAGCAGCTTGCAGCGGTCGGTGCGCACCCGCTGGTCGTAGCCGACCAGGTCGGCCATGCCGGCCACCCGTATCCGGTCGCCCAGGCGCGACACCATGATCTTCGAGTGCTCGTCCATCAGGGCGGCATGCGGTATCGCGGCGTCGTCGACGATCGGCACGGTGAGCGAATAGCCCTTGAGCGGATAGACCGGCATGTGCATGTTGATCTTGCGCAGCAGCGCCGGCGCGAAGCTGCCCAGCGCCACCACATAGGCGTCGGCCTCCAGGATTTCGCCGGAGGCCAGCTTCACGCCGTCGACCTCGCGGTCGTCGCCCAGCAGGCGGCGCACCCGCTCGTTGAAGCGGAACAGCACGCCGCGCTGCTGCAGGTAGGCGGTCAGGGCGGTGCAGAACTTGTGGCTGTCGCCGCTGGCGTCGCCCGGCAGGTGCAGCGCGCCGGCGAACTGGTGGGCGGTGGCGGCCAGCGCCGGCTCCACCCGGCAGGCCTCGGCCGGGGTCAGCAGCTGCCAGGCCACGCCGAGCGACTCCAGGGTGCGCGCCGAGAGGCGGCCCATCTCCAGCTCGGCCGGGGTGCGGAATAGCTGCAGCACGCCGTGGGCGTGGTAGTCGAAGGTGTCGATGTCGGCCTCTTCGGCCAGGGCCTGCAGGCAGCGCAGGCTGTAGTGCGCCACCTTCTGCATGCGCTGCTTGTTGAGGGCGAAGCTCTCGGCGTTGCAGTTGTCGGCCCACTGGCTCACCCAGGCCAGCCGCTCCGGGCTCGGCCAGAGCGAGAAGCGGATCGCCGCATCGCGCTTCATCGCCATCTTCAGCACCTTGCCCACCATGCCGGGCGCGGCCCAGGGGCCGGCGAAGCTGGGGCACAGGCCGCCGGCGTTGCCGAAGCTCGACTCCATGCCGGCGGCCGGCTGGCGGTCGATCACCGTCACCTGGTGGTTGTCGCGCCAGAGGTAGTAGGCGGTGGTCATGCCGACCACGCCCGCGCCGAGAACGACGACACGCATGGCGCTACTCGACGGTGATGTGGGCGGTGTCGATGATGGCCTGGTAGCGCTTGGTCTCGACACCGATGAAGCGCGTGAAATCGGCCGAGGTGCGGTAGCTGGACTCGAAGCCCAGGCTGGCCAGCTTGGCCTTCATCTCGGGCGAATTCATGATCTTGGCCGAGGCCGCGTCGAGCTTGCGGGTGACCGCCGCCGGCATCTTGGCCGGGCCCCACAGGCCGTACCAGGAGTACAGCTCGAAGTCCTTCATGCCGGCCTCGCGCATGGTGGGCACGTCGGGCAGCAGCGGGCTGCGTTCGCGCCCGGTGACGGCCAGGGCGCGCAGCTTGCCGGCCTTCACATAGGGCAGCGACGACAGCATCGGATCCATCATCGCCTGCACCTGGCCGGCCATCAGGTCGGCCAGCGCGGGGCCGGCGCCCTTGTAGAGCACGATCGGCACGTTGAGCTGGCCGAGGCCCGTCTCGTACATCACCTGCGCGATGCCCAGGTGCCCGGCCGAGCCGAAGCCGCTGGTGGTGAAGCTGTAGGCCTGCGGCTGCTGCTTCACTGCGGCGACCAGCTCCTGCACCGTCTTCGCCGGCACCTGCGGATTCACGCTGAAGATCAGCGCGCCCTGGGCCAGCATGCTGACCGCGGTGAAGTCGTTCACCGCGTCGTACTTGATGGTCTTGGCGTAGAGCAGCGGGTTGATGTTGTGGATCGACGCGTTGACATACAGCGTGTAGCCGTCGGGCGCGGCGCGGGCCACGGTGCCGGCGCCGATCAGGCCCGAGGCGCCGGGGCGGTTGTCGACCACCACCGACTGCCTGAACTCCTCGCGCAGCATCTCGGCGAAGGTGCGGGCGACACCGTCGACCGCGCCGCCGGGTGCGTAGGGCACGACGATGGTGATGGTGCGGGTGGGGTAGTCGGCCGCTGCCGGCGCCTGGGCCTGGGCAGCGAGGGGTAGGGCAAGCGCAGCAGCGCCGGCGGCCAGGCCTGCGACGAGCCGGCGGCGGGAAGGAAAGCGGCGGAAAGACAGGTTCATGGGTGACCTCGAAGAATCGCGACGGATGGGTGCACGGCGTGGAGCGCCTTTGGATGCGACTGCCTGTTTTTTCGTTATCGGTGCTTCTTCGCCTGCGTCGAATCAGAACGTGCCCGGGTAGGCCGCACCGTCGATCAGGATGTTCTGTCCGCAGATATAGCCTGCGTGCTTCGAGCAGACGAAGGCGCACAGCGCGCCGAGTTCGTCGGCTTCGCCATAGCGGCCGGCCGGGTTGTTGCTGCCGCGCTCCTGCCAGAGCTGGTCGAAGCTCTTGCCGGTGCTCTCCAGCATGCCGGCGATGTGGTGGCGCTGGGCGTCGGTGGCGAACACGCCGGGCAGCAGGTTGTTGATGGTGACGTTGTGGCGCACCGTCTGGCGCGCCAGCCCGGCCACGAAACCCACCAGCCCGGAGCGCGCGCCGTTCGACAGGCCCAGCTCCAGCTGCGGCGTCTTCACGCTGCGCGAGACGATGTTGACGATGCGCCCGAAGCGCCGCTCCATCATCCCGTCGACGGTGCGGCGGATCATCTCGATCGGGCCCAGCATCATCGAATCGATGGCCCGGTGCCAGTCGTCGGTGGTCCACTGGCGGAAGTCGCCGGGCGGCGCGCCGTCGGCGTTGTTGACCAGGATGTCGGGCGCGGGGCACATCGCCAGCGCCGCGTCGCGGCCGGCTTCGGTGGTGATGTCGGCCACCACCCAGCGCACCGCGCGGCCGGAGGCGGCCGATATCTCGGCGGCGGCCTGCACCAGCGTGGCTTCGGTGCGCGCGGCGATCACCACGTCCACCCCCTCCTGCGACAGCCGCTGCGCGCAGGCGCGGCCCATGCCCTTGCTGGCGCCGAACAGCAGCGCCGACCGGCCGGCGATCTCGAGATCCATGGTGTTCAGGCCGCTTTGAGTTCGGCCGAGTTCCAGCCGTACTTCTTGTCGAGCTCCAGCTCCTTGACGATGCGCAGGCCCTTGGCCAGCGCCTCGCCCTCCAGCGCCTTGAGCGGCTTGCGCAGGGCGCCGGTGGGCAGGCCGACCGCCTTCATCAGCGACTTGATCGACACCGGGTTCACCGCCGAATACGAGTAGTGCAGCATCGGCAGGTTGCGCAGGTAGGCCTCGCGGAAGCTCACCGACACCTCGGGCGAGGTCCAGGGCCTGGAGATCACCGCCATCTCGGCCGGCGCGATGTTGCCGGTCATGTTGGCGGTGCCGTGGCCGCCCAGGCTCATGGTGGGCACCACCAGGCCGAGGTTGGGCGAATCGCAGCACATGACGGCCACGTCGGGGCGGCCGGCCAGCACCTGCGCGACCTGGCCGACGCGGGTGGTCGACTCCTTGTGCACCACGTAGTTGGGGTGCTTGAAGATGCGCAGCAGCTGGTCCCAGTGCAGGTCGGACTTCACCCGCGGCGGGTTGTTGTAGAGGCCCAGCGGCAGGTCGGTGGCGTCGGCCACTTCCAGGAAGTAGTCGGTGATGTCGGCCTCGGGCGCGCAGATGTAGGCGGGCGCGGCCAGGATCGCGCCGTCGGCGCCGTTGTCCCTGGCGAAGCGCAGGTAGTCGATGGTGGTGTCGGTGTTGTTGCCGGTGCAGCCGTAGAAGAACTTCATCTTCCCGGTCTTCATCTTGGCGGTCTCGGCAATGATCGCGTGGCGCTCCTGCTGCGACAGCATCGACACCTCGCCGGTCGAGCCCATGATCAGCACCGCCTGGGTGCCGTTGTCCTCCTGGAACCGCAACAGCTCGCGAAAGGCCGCGAAGTCGGTCGTGCCGTCCTGGTTGAACGGGGTGATCAGCGCGACGAACGAACCTTCGATCTTCATTTTGCTCATGGTGCTCAAGTCTTCGAATGGGAGGAGGAGAGGGAGGGCGAAACCGGGGTGGATGCAGGGGCCGTGCCAGGCCGGTGAAAATCCGGTCGGCCGCGGCTGCGCATTGGAGCGAGTCTAGGCCGGCGACGAAAGGCTTTTTTTCTCCAAATCATCGGGTAGGCGGCGCAGAAGAGAAAAGTTTTGTCCGGGCCGGCGGCAGAATTGCAGGCTCGGCTTTTCGCGCATCGCCCCGGGCACGGCGGCAGCGCGGCGCCCTACCCACCGCCACCGCCACCGCCCATGCCTCCATCCCACGGACGTTACCCGTCGCTGTCCCACTGGGGCGCCTTCACCGCCGTCGTCGACGGTGGCCGCCTGGTGGGCTGCGAGCCCTTCGCCGCCGACAGCGCGCCGTCGCCGATGCTGCAGGCGATGCCGGGCATGGTGCATTCGGAACTGCGCATCCGGCGCCCGGCGGTGCGCCGCGGCTGGCTGGAGCAGCGCCTGGGCAGCGACCGCGCCGCGCGCGGTGCCGAGCCCTTCGTGGAGGTGGACTGGGACACCGCGCTCGACCTGGTGGCCGGCGAGATCGGCCGGGTGCATGCGCAGCACGGGCCGCAGGCGGTGTTCGGCGGCTCCTACGGCTGGTCGTCGGCCGGCCGGGTGCACCACGCCCGCACCCTCACCCACAAGTTCCTCAACGCCACCGGCGGCTGCACCCAGCAGGTCGGCAACTACAGCTGGGGCGCGGCGCAGTTTTTGCTGCCGCACATCATCGGCACCCATGCGCCGGTGACCGGCCGGGTGACCGACTGGAACGACCTGCTGGCCCACACCGGCCTGTTCGTCGCCTTCGGCGGGCTGCCGCTGCGCAACCTGCAGATCACCTCCGGCGGCGCCGGCGAACACAGCTCGCAGGAATGGATCGCCCGCGCCGCCCGCAGCGGCATGCGCTTCGTGGTGATCAGCCCGACCCGTGCCGACGTGCCGGCCGGGCTGGATGCCGAATGGATCGCCATCCGCCCCAACACCGACACCGCGCTGATGCTCGGCATGGCCCACACCCTGCTGGCCGAGGGCCTGCACGACGCGGCTTTCCTGGCGCGCTGCTGCACCGGCTTCGACGCCTTCGCCGGCTACCTGCAAGGCCGCGGCGACGGCCAGGCCAAGGATGCCGACTGGGCGGCCGCCATCTGCGGCGTGGACGCCAGCCGCATCCGCGAACTGGCGCGCCAGGCCGCGGGCCAGCGCACCCTGCTGAACTGCACCTGGTCGCTGCAGCGCGCCCACCATGGCGAGCAGCCCTACTGGGCCTCCATAGCGCTGGCGTCGATGCTCGGCCAGATCGGTTTGCCGGGCGGCGGTTTCTCCTTCGGCCACGGCTCGATCAACGGCGCCGGCACGCCGCGCCCCGAGATGCCCGCGCCCGAGATGAGCGCCGGCGCCAATCCGGCGGCCAGCGCCGTTCCCACCGCCCGCCTGGCCGACATGCTGCTGCACCCCGGCGAGCGCTATGCCTTCGACGGCCGCGAGGGGGTCTACCCCGACATCCGCCTGGTGTACTGGGCCGGCGGCAACCCCTTCCACCACCACCAGGACCTCAACCGCCTGGTGCGCGCCTGGGCCCGGCCCGAGACGGTGGTGGTGCACGACAGCTGGTGGACGCCCACCGCGCGCCGCGCCGACATCGTGCTGCCGGCCACCACCACGCTGGAGCGCAACGACATCGGCGGCTCCTCGCGCGACCGCTTCGTGATCGCCATGCACCAGGCGCTGCCGCCCCAGGGCGAGGCCCGCAACGACTTCGACATCTACCGCGCCCTGGCGCGCCGCCTCGGCTGCGAGGACGCCTTCACCGAAGGCCGCGACGAGATGCAGTGGGTCGCTCACCTCTACGAGAAGATGGCGGTCGAGTGGCGCGCCGGCGGCTTCGACACGCCCGACTTCGACACCTTCTGGAAAACCGGCCATGTCGCCCTGCCGCAGCCCGCGCAGGACTTCGTGCTGATGGCCGAATTCCGCGACGACCCGGCGCGGCATCCGCTGAAAACGCCCAGCGGCCGCATCGAGCTCTTCTCCGAGCGCATCGCCGGTTTCGGCTACGACGACTGCCCCGGCCACCCGGCCTGGATCGCGCCGCACGAATGGCTGGGCGCGGAGCGCGCCGAGCGCTGGCCGCTGCACCTGGTCAGCTCGCAGCCGGCCGAGAAGCTGCATTCGCAGATGGACGCCGGCAGCGTGTCGCGCGCGGCCAAGCTGCACGGGCGCCAGCCGGTGCATCTGCACCCCGACGACGCGGCCGCGCGCGGCATCGCGGCGGGCGCGCTGGTGCGGGTGTTCAACGAGCGCGGCGCCTGCCTGGCCAGCGCGGTGCTCGACCCCGACCTGCGCCCCGGCGTGGTGGTGATCTCGACCGGCGCCTGGTTCGACGCGGCCGGCCCGCAGCTGGAGCGCCACGGCAACCCCAACGTGCTCACCGCCGACCGCGGCACCTCGCGCCTGGCCCAGGCCACCAGCGCGCTCACCGCGCTGGTCGAGGTGGCCTGCTGGACCGGCGAGGCGCCGCCGGTGCGCGCCTTCGAACTGCCGGAGTTCGTCGCCGCCTGAGCGGCGCCACCGCGCGCGCCGGTGCTGCGGCGCGCGCCACTTCCCGACGACCATGGCCCCTCGTTTCCTGCTGCTGGCGATCGTCGCCGCCCTCTCGGGTTGCGCCGCCGCGCCGCCGGCGCCCCAGCGGGCGACGGCCCGCTACTGCGAGCCGCCACTGCAGTACCGCCACGACGCGGCCTTCGACCCCCGCCCGGATCTCGACGCGGCCCTGACGCCGGAGCTGACGGCGCGTTATCCGCGGCGCATCCTGCTCATCGCCAACGCGGTCGGCATCCTGCCGGCGCTGCAGAAGCTGCAGCAGACCCAGCGCGCTGCGCGCGAGCCGGTCGACCTGGCCACCGAGGTGGCGCTGCTGAAGCAGCGGCAGGCGATCCTGGCGCGGGTGGCGATGGCCGGCAGCGCCGTCAGCAGCGTGGCGGCCGAGCTCGACTGCGAGGGCGAGCGCGCCGACCAGATGGCCAACCACCTGGCCAACCTGGACGACCGACGCACCCAGCGCATCAACGCGCTGTCGATCGTGATCGGCGCGCTCGGCGGCGTCGGCGCCACCATCGCCGACAACCGCAAGGACCAGTACACCTTCGGCATCGGCGGCGGCCTGGTCGCCGCCGGCCTCGGCCTGCTGACCCTCGCCCAGGACGGCTACACCGAGGAATTCCAGCATCCGCGCAACCTGCTGGCCGACGTCTGGAACGAGCGCCCGGCCTCGACCGACTGGCCGCCCGGCGTCTGGTATTTCCTGATCAACCCGGCCTTCAGCAACCAGGGCCGCACCAGCATCGCGCACAACGCCCGCCTGCGCTGGCAGCGCTACCAGGCGCTGGCCGAACCGGACACCGACCCGGGCCGCCGCACCGTCGCGCTGCTGTTCGGCGACGGCGGCAGCTACAACGCCGAGCAGCTCGCCCTGCGCGCCAACATGCTCAACGAACTGCAATCCTCGGTGCGCCTGATCAACCAGGAACTGCTGGCGCTGATGCTGGAGCTGAACGTCGATTGAGGGGGGTGTCGGGGCTGCGACGTGCTAGATCTGCTGGAACTTGCCGTGCGTCTGCCACGGCACTTCCAGGGCGGCTTTCTCGGTGGTGCAGGCCTGCTGCACGATCCGCGGCCACCAGTGCAGGAACTGCGCGGTCTTGTCCCAGTAGAGCCGGGTGGCCCAGGATTTCTGCAGCACGAAAACCGACAGGCTGTGGCGTCGCAGCAGCGCGCGCTCGGCGCCGTTCTTCTTGCGGAAGTTGTCCTGGGAAATGATGGTCCATTTGCCGCGTTCCTGGCCGAGCGCGTCGAGCCATTCCAGGTCGGGCGTGCCGGCCGCGAAGCGCGAGGTCAGGTGCACGATCTCGCCCACCTCGGCGGCAGCGAATCGGGCATGGCTGAAAGCTGCCACGCCCGCCACCCACTTGCCGGGCGGCATGTTGTTGTCGAACAGGAAATTCACGGTGCGGCGCGCTGCAGGCCCTGCTCGAAGCGCACGGCGGCTTCCACGTATTTCGCGGGCATCTCGTAGATGCGCGCGGTGACCGATTCGGCCTGGTGGTCCGCGCCTTCGGCGAGGTAGCAGGCATACAGGGCGCTGGTGGGCGTGCCGGTGTCTTCGACGATGGGGGCGCCGAACTGCCGGGCCGGGTCGATCACGATCGGCGACGAGCGACGGGCGGCCCGCTCGGGATACCACTTGGTCGGCTGGTCGTCGCGATAGACGATGCCGGCGTAGAGCGACGGCCGGACGATGTCCTTGAACACGGTCTGCCGGTTCTTCAGGTCCACCATCGACGACGCGATGTGCTCTTCCGACAGGGCCTCGGCATAGATGGTCCGGCCGTCGGTCATGAATTTCGGCAGCGTCATCGGATGCGAGACGCCATACAGCGACCTGGCGCTGTCGAGGCAGCGGCGCACCACCTTCAGCGACACCCCGTGGCGCATGAATTCGCGAATGAAGCGCAGCTCCAGCAGGTCCTGAAAACCGATGACGTCCTCGTCGAAGGCTTCGTCGACCAGCTGCGTTTTCCAGAGCGGCGGAATCTGCACACGCGACTCGGCATCGCCGGGCGTCTTTCGGTAGTGGTAGCCGAACAGCCAACGCCGGATGTCGCGGGCCGGCACCGCGATGAGCCGCGATGCCTCGGGGACCGAGTAGATGCCAGTGCCTTGGTACATAGGCGTCAAAGTCTATAGGAGGGTCCCCGCGGGACATGTCCTCGAACGCGACCGGGCGGGGCGCTTTCGACCGGGTCGCCGGGCGCCGGAATCCGCCGCGGCGACGCCCGCCGCCCTCAGGCCGCCAGGAACTTCGCCACGTAGATGTCGCGCGCCCGGTGCATGTGCGCCAGCGACAGTTCGACCAGCCGCGCACGGTCGCCGGTCTGCACCAGCCGCACCATCTCGGCATGCTCCTCGCAGGCCTGGCGCAGGGCGCCCTGGTCGGCGATGCCGTAGGCGCGGGCGGGAAAGCTCAGCCAGTCGTGCAGGCGGATCGATTCGGCCAGGTAGGGGTTCTCGCACAGGCCGTAGAACAGGCGGTGGAACACCATGTTGGTCTGGTGGATGGCGACCAGGTCGCCCTGCGCGGCGGCCTCGGCGTGGGCGTCGCGGGCGCGCACCAGGTCGGCCAGGCGGGCGGCGTCGATCGGCAGGGCGAACAGCTCGACGGCCGAGCGGTGCAGCACCGCGCGCAGGTGATAGAGCGCGTCGAGGCCGGCGCGGTCGAAGCGGTGCAGGCTGGCGCCCAGGTGCGGCGGCTTGACCACCACGCCCAGCCGCTGCAGCTCCAGCAGGGCGGCGCGCACCGCGTGGCGCTTGGCGCCGTAGTCCTCCATCAGGTGGTCCTCGATGAGGCGGCTGGTGGGCAGGATGCGGCCCCGGATGATGTCTTTCTCGATCGCCTCGATGACCGCGGCGACGCTGTCGGTGGTGGGCGTTTCGCGCGATTCGGCGGCGGCGGTGCCGGAAGCCGGATTCGGTGTCTTCTTCATGGTGTCTCCGCGGGTCGCGGGCGGGCGCCGCGGCTGCCATTTTGCGGCCCGGATTATCGATAGTTTTATCGCCCGGATTCTCGACAACGTGCCGGTTGTACCGGGGGCGATGCCTGCCTAGACTGCGCCGAAATTCACGGCACCTCAACAGGAGACAGGCATGGCGGAAACAGCGACCGGCAACCATATGCGCAGCACCAACCCGGCCACCGGCGAGGAGATCGCGCGCGTCGCGGTCACCAGCCTGGCCGAACTCGACCGGGTGGTGGCCCGCGCCTGGACCGCGTTCGACACCTCGGGCTGGAAGGCGCTGCTGCCGCACAAGCGCGCGGTGGTGCTGCAGGCCATCGCCGACGGGCTGGCGGCCGAGAAGGAAGCGCTGGCGCGGCTGCAGATGCAGGACAACGGCAAGCCGCTGGCCGAGTGCCGCGGCATGGTCGAGTCGGCCATCGGCACCTTCCGCTACTACGCCGGCGTCTGCGAGACGCTGGAGACCGATGTGACGCCGGCGCGCGGCGACTACCTGTCGATCACGGTGCTGGAGCCCTATGGCGTGGTGGCCGCGATCACGCCCTGGAACTCGCCCATCATGAACGACGCCACCAAGGTGGCGCCGGCGCTGGCGGCGGGCAACGCGGTGATCCTGAAACCCTCGGAAGACTCGCCGCTGCTGGCGCCCGAGCTGGCCCGCATCGCCCGGGCCGCCGGCCTGCCGGCCGACCTGCTGCAGGTGGTGCAGGGCCGGGGCGCCGACCTGGGCGCGGCGCTGGTGGCGCATCCGGGCGTGCGCATGATTTCCTTCACCGGCGGCACGACGACCGGCCGGGCCATCGGCACCGTCGCGGCCGACCGGCTGGTGCCGGTGGCGCTGGAGCTGGGCGGCAAGTCGCCGCATGTGGTGTTCGCCGACGCCGACCGCGCGCATGCGGTGGCGGCGGTGGTGGCCGGCATCTTCGGCTCGGCCGGGCAGTCCTGCGTGGCGGGCTCGCGGCTGTTCATCGAGGCCTCGGTGTACGACGAGGTGCTGGCCCAGGTGGTGGCCCGCACCCGCACCCTGCGGGTGGCCGCGCCCGATGCGCCGGGGGTGGAGGTGGGGCCGCTGGCCTCGTTCCACCACCGCGAGCGGGTGGCGGCGTTCGTCGAGCGCGCCCGCGGCGAGGGCGGGCGGGTGCTGTGCGGCGGCGCGGCGCCCGAAGGTGCGGACTACGCCGGCGGCGCGTACTACCTGCCGACGGTGATCGACGGCCTCGGCCCCGATGCGCTGACCTGCCAGGAGGAAGCCTTCGGCCCGGTGCTGGTGGCGCTGCCCTTCACCGACGAGGCCGACCTGATCGCCCAGGCCAACGGCACCGCCTTCGGGCTGGCCTGCGGCATCTGGACCGAGAGCTTCAAGAAGGCCTGGCGCATCGGCCGCGCGCTGGAGGCCGGCTCGGTCTGGATCAACACCTACAAGCAGTCGGTCACCAGCACGCCCTTCGGCGGCTTCAAGAGCAGCGGCATCGGCCGCGAAAAAGGCGTGGACGGCCTGCGGCTGTATGCGCAGGTCAAGAGCATGTATTTCGGGCTGCACGCCGAGCCGCTGGCGGTGGCCAAGTAGGCCGCGCCTGCCTGCCTCCATTCATCCCATCCATTCATTCATCCGACGAGACGACACGATGAGCATTTCCAGAGTGGCCCTCTACGGCCTCGGCAACATGGGCTATCCGCTGGCCGAGCGCATCGGCCGCGCCTTCGCCACCCAGGTGTTCGACCTCGACGCCGGCCAGGTGGCGCGCGCCGGCGCGGCCTTCGGCGCGGTGCCGATCGGCTCGCCCGCCGACCTGGCGCAGACCCCGGTGGTGGTGCTGTGCCTGCCGGCGCCGGCGGTGTCGCTGCAGATCCTGCAGCAGATCGCGCCGCACCTGCCGCGCGGCGCGGTGGTGCTGGAGACCAGCACGGTGAACCCGGAACACATCCAGGCCGAGGCGCGGCTGCTGCAGCCCTTCGGCATCGACCTGATCGACGCCTCCATCATGGCCGGCGTGGCGCAGATGGCCGCCGGCAGCGCGTCGCTGGCGCTCGGCGGCGATGCCGCGGCGATCGCCCGGGCGCAGCCGGTGCTCGACGCCATCGCCACCAAGCAGGTGCATTTCGGCGCGCTCGGCACCGGTGCGGCGGCCAAGGTCATCAACAACGCGGTGGCGCATGCGGTGATGGTGGTGGTGGCCGAGGCCGGCGCGCTGGCGACGGCCGCCGGCGTCGACTGCGACAAGCTGGTGGCGCTGCTGTCGGATGCACAGATGGGCCTGCACCGCCCGCTCACCTACCGCTATGCCGAACGCATCGTGCGCGGCGACTACGCCGGCGGCATGCCGCTCGACGCCGCCCGCAAGGACTCGGTGCTGGCGCTGCAACTGGGCCAGACCCTGGGCGTGCCGCTGTTCGCCATCCAGGGCTCGCATTCGGTCTACGACATCGCCGCGGCCGCCGGCTACGGCCGCGACGACTACGCGGCCATCGCCAAGGTCTGGGCCGACTGGGGCTGCCCGACGGTGCCGCCGGCCCGGGCCGCCGCCACCGAAGACGACGACAAGAGCAAGAACGCCTGACGACGACACCCGCAACGGAGACAAACATGCAAAACGCCCATCCTTCTCACCAGCCCGCCACCGATCGCCAGCCCCGCCCGGGCCGCACCCGCCGCCTGCTGCTGGCGCTGTCCGCCACGGTCGGCCTGCTGGCCGCGGCGCCCGCCTGGGCCTGGCCCGACAAGCCGATCGAGCTGATCGTCGGCTTCGCGCCCGGCGGCGGCACCGACATCACCGCCCGCACGCTGGCGGTGCACCTGTCGAAGCACCTGAACACGCCGGTCGTGGTCAACAACAAGGCCGGCGCCTCCGGCGAGCTGGGCCTGAACTACGTGGCCAAGGCGCCGGCCGACGGCTATGTGATCGGCATGACCAACATGCCCGGCCTGGTGTCGCTGCCGATCGAGCGCCGCACCCAGTTCAAGGACAGCGACTTCACCTACCTGGCCAATCTGGTGCGCGACCCCAGCGCCTTCAGCGTGGCCGGCAATGCCCGGTACCGCGACATCGCCGACCTGGTCGCCGATGCCAGGGCCCGCCCCGGCGAGATCAGCTACGGCTCGACCGGCGTCGGCACCGACGACCACCTGGCGATGGTGCTGTTCGAGCGCCTCACCGGCACCCGGCTGAACCATGTGCCGTTCAACGGCGCCGGGCCGCTGCGCAACGCGCTGTTCGGTGGGCACATCGTCATCGGCGGCATGAACCTGGGCGAAGTGATGCCCTACGAGAGCAAGGTGAAGATCCTGGCGCAGGCCAGCGACGGCCGCTCGAAGCTGGCGCCGGCGGTGCCGAGCTTCAAGGAGCAGAAGGTCGATCTGGTGTTCAGCTCCGAACGCGGCATCGTCGCGCCGCGCAACCTGCCGCCGGAGGTGGCGCGCAGGCTCACCGAGGCGCTGCGCACCATCGCCGCCGATCCGGAGTTCCAGAAGCAGATGGTGGCCCAGTTCACCGAAATGGACTACCTCGAGGGCGCCGCCTGGAAGACCCGGCTCGACAAGGCGACGGTCGAGTTCCAGAACGTCTGGAAGACCTCGCCGTGGAGCGACACCGCCAAGTGAGCGGGCGGTAGCGC
>JAKONS010000505.1 GCA_022701845.1 Burkholderiaceae bacterium | reverse complement strand
GATCTTGTAGGTGATGTTGACGCCCGCGGCGACCGCCTGGCGGATCGCCATCAGCCCGCTGTGGAAGTAGGTGCCGTCGCCCAGGTTGGCGAAGATGTGTTTTTCGTTGGTGAAGGGCTGCTGGCCCACCCACGGCACGCCCTCGCCGCCCATCTGGGTGAAGCCCAGCGTTTCGCGGTCCATCCAGGTGGCCATGTAGTGGCAGCCGATGCCGCCCATCGCGCGCGATCCCTCGGGCACCACGGTGCTGGTGTTGTGCGGGCAGCCCGAGCAGAACCAGGGCGTGCGCTCGGCACCCGCCACGCCGACGCCGGCCTGCTTGGCGGCCTCTTGCGCGTCGAGCACCGCCAGCCCGCCCTCGACCCGCGCGGCGATGTCGCCGCCGGCGGCCCGCAGCAGGCCCAGCGCACGCAGCCGCCGGGCGATGGCGCGGGCGATCAGCGCCGGCGACAGGTCGGCGTTGGCGCGCAGCAGGGTGCCGCCGCTGGGGTTGGGCATGCTCCATTCGCCGCCGGAGAAATCGCCGACCACCTCGTCGAACTTGCCCAGCACGTCGGGCCGCACGTCGGGGCGCCAGTTGTAGAGCTCTTCCTTCAACTGGTATTCGATGACCTGGCGCTTTTCCTCGACCACCAGGATCTCCTGCAGGCCGGTGGCGAAGGCGCGGGTGAGCTGCGCCTCCAGCGGCCACACCACGCCCACCTTGTGCAGCCGGATGCCGACATGGCGGCAGGTGTCGTCGTCCAGGCCCAGGTCGACCAGCGCCTGGCGGGTGTCGTTCCAGGCCTTGCCGCTGGCGATGATGCCGAGCCGGTCGCGCGGGCCTTCGACGGCGGTGTAGTTGAGCTTGTTGGCGCGGATGTAGGCCAGCGCGGCATACCACTTGAAATCCATCAGCCGGGCTTCCTGCTCCAGCGGCGGATCGGGCCAGCGCACATGCACGCCGCCGGGCGGCATCTCGAAGTCGGTCGGGATGACGATCTGCACCCGGTCCGGATCGATGACCGCGGTGGCGCTGGATTCGACGATCTCCTGGATGGTCTTGAGGCCCGACCACACCCCGGCGAAGCGGCTCATGGCGAAGGCGTGCAGCCCCAGGTCGAGGATCTCCTGCACATTGGCCGGGAAGAACACCGGCAGCCCGCAGGCCTTGAAGATGTGGTCGCTCTGGTGGGCGGCGGTGCTGCTCTTCGAAATGTGGTCGTCGCCGGCCACCGCGATGACGCCGCCGAGCGGGCTGGTGCCGGCCATGTTGGCGTGCTTGAACACGTCCGAACACCGGTCCACGCCGGGGCCCTTGCCATACCAGAGGCCGAACACGCCGTCGTATTTCTGCTTGTCGGGGGCGGTGTAGGCCAGGGTCTGGGTGCCCCAGACGGCGGTGGCGGCGAGCTCCTCGTTGACCCCGGGCTGGAACACCACATGCTGCGCGGCCAGGAATTTCTGCGCCTTCCACAGCGCCTGGTCGTAGCCGCCGAGCGGCGAGCCGCGGTAGCCGCTGACGAAGCCGGCGGTGTTGTGGCCGGCCAGCAGGTCGCGCTGGCGCTGCAGCATCGGCAGCCGCACCAGGGCCTGCACACCGCTCATGAAGGCGCGGCCGCGGTCGAGGGCATAGCGGTCGTCGAGACTGGCCTCGGCCAGCGCGCGCAGGACGGATTCGGGCAGGGGGGCGTTCATCGTCTGTCTCCGGTTTCGCGCTCGTGGCGGGCGCGGTTTCTTATGCAAATCAGTGTAGGAGCAGCCTCCTGATAGGTGTTTGCGTTTATTGCCCCGAAAGCCGGCCTTCGGGGAAGATCCTTGCCGAAAAGGACGCGAAATGAAACCGATCGATCGATTCGACCTGGCGATCCTGCGCGAACTGCAATCCGACGCACGCCTGACCAACGCCGACCTGGCGCAGCGGGTGGGCCTGTCGGCGGCGCCGTGCTGGCGCCGGGTGCGGGCGCTGGAAGAGGAGGGCTTCATCACCGGCTACCACGCCCGGCTGAACCGGCAGAAGCTCGGCCTGGGCGTGATGGCCTTCGTGCGGCTGGATGCCGAGCGCAATTCGGCCGGCACGATGCGCGAACTGGAAGACGCGCTGCGGCTGCTGCCGGAGGTGATCAGCTGCCACTACATCAGCGGCACCGGCACCTTCGAATTGCAGGTGGTGGCCGAGGACCTCGACAGTTTTTCCCGCTTCGCGCTGCAGAAGCTGGCCGCGCTGCCGCAGGTGAAGGACCTGCACACCAGTTTTTCGCTGGGCGAGGTGAAGGCCGCGGCCGGGCTGCCGCTGGGGCATCTGGCCGGCTGAGGAGGCCGGCTAGCGTTCGCGAGCCAGCCGCGAGCCGTCGATGCGCGCCTTCAGGATGCGCGGATCGGGGTTCCAGTGGGTGTTGGCATGCAGGTTCGGATGCGCGCCCAGCCGCTGTTCGCGCAGGTGCTCCGGGTCTTCGTCGGCATAGGCCCAGGTCGGTCCGCGAAACGCCACTTCGCGCGTCTGGCCGGCGTCGTCGCGCAGCAGCACCCGCTCGATGCCGCTGTTCCAGTATTTGATTTCGCCCCGGCGCAGCACCCGGTCAATCAGGGGGTCGTTCGAGGTGACATAGGCGCCGGCGGGGCAGTACTTCTCCATGTCCTCCACGCTGTCGAAGATCATGTCGCCGTTCAGGGCGTATTTCAGCCATTCCTCGGTGCCGTCGAGGTTGGCGATCCAGAAGGCCTCGATGTCGAGCACCTGCTGCCGGATGCGCAGCTCGGCCTGCTGCGCCGCGACGCGCGCCTGTTCGGCGGCCTCGCGTGCGGCCTGCTCCCGGGCCGCCCGGTCGGCCTTGTCGGCGCTGGCCATCAGCGCGTCCATGCGCAGCGTGAACACCGGCCCCGGCGCGGCGTCGTGCAGGCCGTGCGAGAGGCGGCTGCAGGCGCTGCGCATCAACGCGTCGGCGGCATCGTTCACCAGCGGCTGGCGCGCGGGATAGGCGGCCAGGTAGCGGTCGCGCACCGCGGCGAGATCGGTCAGGTAGCGGTGCAGTTCGCCGAACTGCCGCGACACCGTCCTGCCCTGCGCCGAGGACCGGCCGCCGAGCCGCTCGACGATGTTCTGGCGGATCAGGGCCGGCGCGGCCTGCTCGGGCGCGCCGGGCCGGGTGCGGCTCCAGATGGCCTGGCCGAAACGGTCGATCCAGTCGGCCACGGTGCGGCCTTCGAACGTGAGCCGGAACGGGTCCGGCGGGCGGGTGAGGGCGGCGGCGGTGGTGGTCGCCGGCACCTGCGCCGCGGTGAACAGGCCGGGATCGTCGCGTGCGTTCGAGGGATCGAAATGGGGCAGGTAGTCGAGCGCGAATTCCGAGGCGCGGCTGCCGTTCGACGGGGGCGCGGCGCGCTGCTGCACGACATGCAGCCAGGGCAGCGCGGTGCCGCCGGCGGGCGAGGCGGTGAGGTGAGGAATCATGGAGGTCGAGGCGGTCGGCTCAGCGATTGCGCGACAGCTGGGAGCCGTCGATGCGCGCCTGCACGATGCGGGGTTCGGGATTCCACCAGCGGTTGGTATGCAGGGCCGGATGGCTCTCCAGCACCGGTCCGCTGGGGGCTTGCGGGTCTTCCGACAGGTAGGCCCAGGTGGGTCCGCGAAACGCTACCTGGCGAAAGCGGCCGCTCGGGATGCGCAGGTAGACCTCCACCACGCCGCTGCCGCCGTATTCGAAGATCTGGCCGTGCAGCGCCTGCGACAGGAACGGGTCGTGCACCTTCCGGTAGGCGCCGGGCGGGCAGTTCCTCTCCATGTCTTCCACGCTCTCGAAGACCATCTGGCCGCCCAGCACGTAGGCCATCCACTCCTCGGTACCGTCGAGGTTGCGGCGCCAGAAACCCATGATCGAGGCGACCTCGCGCTGGATCTTCTGCTCGGCCGACCGGACGGCGTCGGCCTTCGCCTTTTCCTCGGCCTCGACCGCGGCCTTGGCGGCGGCCTCCTTCGCCGCCGCGCGTTCGGCGCCCGCCCGGTTGGCGGTTTCGGCATGCGCGATGAGCGGATCGATGCGGAAGGCGAACATCGATCCCGGCCGGCTGTCGTGCAGTCCGTGGGACATGCGGCTGCAGGCCGAGCGCATGAAGCTGTCGGCGGTGTCGCGCACCAGCTTCGCATGCTGCGGGTAGGTCGCGAGATAGCGGCCCCGCAGCCCGACCAGTTCCTGCAGGTAGGAGCGCACTTCGCTGAACTGGCGCGACACCTGTCTGCCGTGCGGCGTGGTACGGCCACCGATCCCGTTCATCACCTCCTGGCGCAGCACTTCCGGCGATATGTTGATCGGCGGGAGTTCGGGCGTGTCGCGGTTCCAGAGCGCTTCGCCGTACCGCGCGATCCATTCGCCGACGGTGCGGCCGTCGTGGACCATGCCGAACGGATTCGGCGCGCGGGTAGCGGCCCGGGTAGCGGCGATCGGCGTCGTCGACGGCTGGAACTGGGGCAGATCCTCCAGCGTCAGGTTCTCGAACTGCGGCAGGTCGCGCAGCGTGCGATCCAGGGGCAAGGCGCCGGCGCTGCCGGGCTGCAGCGGTGCCGCGACACCGGGCAGGTACGGCGTGGGAAGGAGGGCCG
>JAKONS010000497.1 GCA_022701845.1 Burkholderiaceae bacterium | reverse complement strand
CCCGAGTTCGCCTTCCTGCCGCGCAAGTTCAAGATCGCCATCACCGGTGCGACCGAAGACCGGGCGGCCACCGCCTGGCACGACGTCGGCCTGCACATGCGCCGCGACGACAGCGGCGCGGTCGGCTTTCGCGTGTCGGCCGGCGGCGGCATGGGCCGCACGCCGATCATCGGCACGGTGCTGCGCGAGTTCCTGCCATGGGACCAGATCCTCAATTACCTGGAAGCGGTGGTGCGGGTCTACAACCGCTACGGCCGGCGCGACAACATCTACAAGGCGCGCATCAAGATCCTGGTGAAGGCCGAAGGCCAGCGCTACATCGACGACGTCGAGGCCGAATACCGCCAGATCGTCGAGCACGACGGCGCGCCGCACACCATCACCCAGGCCGAGTTCGACCGGGTCGCCGCGTCCTTCGTGCCGCCCACCCTGGCCGCCGACCTGGGTGATGCCGACATCGCGTCACAGTCCCTGCAAGCCTCGGCCGCAGGCGATGCGGCCTTCGCCCGCTGGCTGCAGCGCAATGTGGCGCCGCACCGCAACCCGGCGCTGCGCGCGGTCACCCTGTCGTTCAAGCGCCCCGGCCTGTCGCCCGGCGACGCCACCGCCGACCAGCTCGACACCGCCGCCGCCCTGGCCGACGAGTTCTCTGCTGGCGAGGCGCGTGTCACCCACGACCAGAATCTGCTGCTGCCCTGGGTGCCCGCCGCACGCCTGTTCGCCCTGTGGCAGGCAGCGCGCGCCGCCGGCTTCGCCAGCACCAACGTGCACCTGCTCACCGACATGATCGCCTGCCCGGGCGGCGACTTCTGCGCCCTGGCCAACGCCCGCTCGCTGCCGATCGCAGCCGCCATCACCGAGCGCTATCAGGACCTGGACGAGCTCGACGACATCGGCGAGATCGACCTGCACATCAGCGGCTGCATCAACTCCTGCGGCCACCACCACAGCGGCCATATCGGCATCCTCGGCGTCGACAAGGACGGCAAGGAGTGGTACCAGGTCACCCTCGGCGGCTCGGACGGCTCGGCGCTGTCGGGCGCGGCGCAGGCCGGCAAGGTGGTCGGCCCCTCCTTCACCGGGGCGGAAGTGCCGGATGTGATCGAGGCGGTGCTCGGCACCTACCGCGACAGCCGCAACGCCGGCGAGACCTTCATCGACACCCTGCGCCGCGTCGGCATCGACCCGTTCAAGGCGGCCGCCAACGCCGCCCGGGCGCCGAAGGCCGAAGAAGAAGAAACCGCCTGACGCCGCAGTCGAACAGACGTCCAAAAAGATTCCACGATGACCACCGTTCCCTTGCGCATCCTGTCGGCCGACCAGGCCACCGCCGAGCAGACCGCCGACACCGCGGCCGTGCTGGCCTTTCCCAACGACGCCGATCCGCTGACCCTGGCCGACCAGCTCAATGCCCTGCAGCGCATCGACCTGAACTTCCCCAAGTTCACCGACGGCCGCGCCTACAGCCAGGCCTTCCTGCTGCGCCGCCGACTGGGCTTCCAGGGCGAGATCCGCGCCACCGGCGATGTGCTGATCGACCAGCTGGTGCAGATGTCGCGCATGGGCTTTTCGAGCGCGGTGCTCAAGCCCGGCCTCGACGCCTCGGCTGCCGAGCGCCAGTTCGCCCGCTTCCCGGCCTTCTACCAGGGCGATGCGGTGCGCCCCGAGCCGCATTTCGTCGCCGAAGCAGGCTGAGCCGGCGATGTCCGACGCCCTGCTGGCGCTGCAACGCGGCCGCCCTTCCGCTACCTTCGACCAGAAGGTCGAACGCTCGATCGCGCTGCTGCGCCAGGCAGCCGCCCACTACAGCCCGCTCACCCAGGCCTCCAGCCTGGGCGCGGAGGACATGGTGGTCACCGACCTGATCCAGCGCAGCGGCATCGACTCGGCGATCTTCGTGCTCGACACCGAGATGCTGCACGCCGAAACCGTCGCCCTGATCGACCGCCTGCGTAGCCACTACCGCCGCGAGGTCGAGGTCTACCGACCCGACCCCGCCGAGGCCGCCGCCTTCGTGGCCGCCCACGGCGAGGACGCCATGTACCAGAGCATCGGCCTGCGCAAGCGCTGCTGCGACATCCGCAAGATGGTGCCGCTGGAAGCGGCGCTGGCCGGCAAGCGGGGCTGGATCACCGGCCTGCGCCGCGAACAGTCGCAGGCGCGCGCCGAGGTGCACGACATCGAGGCGCCGGGCGCGTCGGGCCGGGCCAAAGTCAACCCGCTGGCCGACTGGACCTGGGGCGACGTCTGGCACTACATCGCCCTGCACGGCGTGCCCTATAACCCGCTGCACGACCAGTTCTTCCCCAGCATCGGCTGCGCGCCCTGCACCCGGGCGGTGACCCTGGGCGAGGATTTCCGCTCCGGCCGCTGGTGGTGGGAAGCCGAAAGCGCCAAGGAATGCGGCCTGCATGTGGAAGGCAGCCACGACGGCGCGCCCTCCGGCGCCAGCCACGACGACGCCACCACCCCCGACCCCACCCTGCCCGGCCCCGCCACCGTGTCCACCATCAGTTTTCTCCCCGTCCGCAGCCCGCAGAAAGAATCCGCCGCATGAATGCCCGCACGGAAGCCTCCCCATTGCTGGGCGCTACCCATCTCGCCGACAGCCATCTCGACGCCCTGGAGGAAGAAGCCATCTTCATCCTGCGCGAAGTGGCCGCGGTGTTCGAGCGCCCCACCCTGCTGTTCTCCGGCGGCAAGGATTCGCTGGTGCTGCTCAAGCTGGCGGAAAAAGCGTTCGTCGGGCCCGAGGGCACCGGACGCATTCCGTATCCGCTGCTGATGATCGACACCGGCCACAACTTCCATGAAGTGACCGACTTCCGCGACAGCCGTGCAGCCGAACTGAAGGCCGAGCTCATCGTGCGCAGCGTCGAGGATTCGATGGCCCGCGGCACGGTGCGCCTGGCCCATCCGGGCGAATCGCGCAACGTGCACCAGTCGGTCACGCTGCTCGAGGCGATCGAGGAATTCCGCTTCGATGCGCTCATCGGCGGCGCCCGCCGCGACGAGGAGAAGGCGCGCGCCAAGGAACGCATCTTTTCGCACCGCGACAGCTTCGGCCAGTGGCAGCCCAAGGACCAGCGGCCGGAGCTCTGGAACCTGTTCAACACCCGCATCCAGCCGGGCGAGCATTTCCGGGTGTTCCCGATCTCGAACTGGACCGAACTCGACGTGTGGCAGTACATCGCCCGCGAATCGATCGCCCTGCCCTC
>JAKONS010000476.1 GCA_022701845.1 Burkholderiaceae bacterium | reverse complement strand
ACATGGGGCTCACCTGGTTCGCGGACGGAGGTTCAGGCGAGCGTCGTTGCGGGAAAGGCGGCCCGAGCCTGGCGGGGCGCAAGCCGGCCGCTGCAACGCTCCTCGGGGAGGGGCGATTTTAGGCGCAACCGCCCGCGCCACGACGGCGACGGCGGGCGGCGTGCACGACGATGGACACCGGCGCACCATCGCCGACCGTCATCCCGATGCGCTGGCATGCCCGGCGACTGCCGCTCAGCCCGCGGTGCCCCGATGAGCGCCGCAAGCCGCCCGCCCAGGCAGACTGGCGTGACCGGCCGCACGGAAAGTCGACCGGCCTGAAGCTGGCACGCCATTTGCTAACAACTCATTTCAACTGGTCTGACCAGTCAGACCGCACCATCGAAGTCCATGTCACACAGCATTCCCTACTCGATCGCCCAGACCCTGCAGCAGCAGATCGTGAGCGGCCACCACGCCAGCGGTAGCTCGCTGCCGGCGCAGCGCGAACTGGCGCAGAGCCTGGGCATCAGCCGCGCCTCGTTGCGCGAGGCGCTCTCCATCCTGGAGACACTGGGCCTGGTGGACGTCCTGCCGGGCAAGGGCGTGATCGTGCGCGGGCCCCATGCGCGCTCCGAGCGCATGCACCGCGCCTTCGCCACCCCTGCCCTCGGGACGCTCTCGCCGCGCCAACTGATCGAGCTGCGCCTGGTGCTGGAGCCCGGCTGGACGGCGCTGGCCGCCAGCCGCGCCGATGCCGGCGACCACCGCCGGCTGCAGCGGCTGCAGACCGAGCTGGTCGATGCCCTGGATCGCGACGACCTGCTCGCCGGCGCCGAGGCCGACCTGGATTTCCACCTGCTGCTCGCGCAGCTGTCGGGCAACCCGGGGCTGGTCGCCATGTCCCGCCAGCTGGAGCACGCCATCGGCCACAGCCTGCGCCTGCCTTTCGCCCACATGGGTGCCGACGACCAGCCCGCGCGCGAGCACGAGGCCATCCTGCGGGCCGTGTGCGCGGGCGACGCGGCGGCCAGCGCCCAGGCCATGCGCGCCCACCTGCACTCGGCGGCGCGCCGCAGCGGCGTCGACCTGGACGCGGCACCGGACAGGGCGCCGGACGCAGCGGCCGAGACACCCCGAGAACCGATTTCCTTTCAACTCACCCCCCTCTCTGAAGGAGCTTCCTCATGAATTCCCGCCATCCGCGCCGAGCCTTCCTCCACGCCCTCGCGACCACCGCCACGCTGGCCGCCGCGATGCTCGCCGGCCCCGCCCGGGCCGACGTGCTGGCCAACATCCAGAAGTCCGGCGTCGTGCGCATCGCCATCCCGCAGGACTTCCCGCCCTTCGGCGCGCTGAGCACCGACCTGAAGCTGCAGGGCTACGACATCGATATGGCGCAGCTGGTGGGCAAGGAACTGGGCGCGAAGGTCGAGCTGGTGCCCGTGACCAGCACCAACCGCATCCCCTACCTGACCACCGGCAAGGCCGACATTGTGATTTCCAGCTTGGGCAAGAACGCCGAGCGCGCCAAGGTGATCGACTTCTCGCAGGCCTACGTGCCTTTTCCCAAGAGCGTGTACGGCGCCAGGGACATCGCGATCAAACAGCCGGCCGACCTCGCCGGCAAGACCATCGGCGTGACGCGCGGCTCCACCGAGGACATGGCGCTGACGGCCCTGGCCCCCGCCTCGGCGACCATCAAGCGCTACGAGGACAACAACGCCACGGCGCAGAGCTACCTCACCGGCCAGGTGCAGCTGGTGACCCTGGGCAACATCGTGGCGAACGCCGTGAACGAGCGCACCAAGCTGCGCCAGCTGGACCTGAAGTTCCCGGTCGAGGAGACGCCCTGCTACATCGGCGTCGCCAAGGGCGAGGACGCCCTGCTGCAGAAGGTCAACGCCATCGTCGCCAGGGCCAAGTCCGACGGGCGCCTCAACGAGCTCTCGCAGCGCTGGATGAAGATGCCGCTGCCGGCCAACCTGTGAGCCCGTGCCCGAAAGCACTTCCATGGCTTATGAATTCGACTTCGGCGCCGTGTTCGACCACGGCGGCCAGCTGGCGCAGGGCGCCGGCTTCACGCTGGCGCTGACCGCCGCCGGCGCCCTGCTCGGCGGCGCCATCGGCGTGGCCGGCGGCGTCTGCCGCGCTTGGCGCATCGCCCCCCTGCACTGGATCTTCAAGGCCTACGTGGAGGCCATCCGCAACACGCCCTTCCTGGTGCAGTTGATGTTCGTGTTCTTCGGCCTGTCCTCGCTGGGCCTGCAGATCAACGAATGGCAGGCCTGCCTGCTGACCACGGTGGTCAACCTGGGCGCCTACATCACGGAGATCGTGCGCGCCGGCATCCAGGAGACCCCGCGCGGGCAACTGGAGGCCGCCGACGCGCTGGGCATGGGCCGCTGGGCCTGCTTCCGCCGGGTGGTGCTGCGCCCGGCGCTGCAGAAGGTCTGGCCGGCGCTCAGCAGCCAGATCGTGATCGTGATGCTGGGCACCTCGGTGGTGTCCCAGATCGCCGCGCAGGACCTGACCTTCGCCGCCAACTTCATCCAGTCGCGCAACTTCCGCGCCTTCGAGACCTACGCGGTGGTCACGGTGATGTACTTCGCGCTGGCCCTCGCGCTGCGCCAGGTCCTGGCCTGGGTCGGACAGCGCTTCGTGGTGGCCCGCCGCCGGCCGGCGGCGGGCGTACTGTCCGTCCCCACCGCAGGAGCCCGCGCATGATCGCCGACATCCCCCTGCTGCCCATCCTGCTGAAGCTGGGCCAAGGGTTCCTGGCGACGTCGATGCTGTCGCTCATGGCCTTCGTGCTGGGCGGCTCGGCCGGTCTCGCCATGCTGTTCGCCCGCGTGGGCCGCCACCGGGGCCTGCAGCGCATGAGCAAGACCTACATCCAGGTCTTCCAGAACACGCCGCTGCTCATGCAGATGTTCCTGGTGTTCTTCGGCGCCTCCCTGGCCGGTCTCGACATCTCGCCCTGGACGGCGGCCGCCATCGGCCTGACGTTCTACACCAGCGCCTACCTCGCCGAGGTGTGGCGCGGCTGCGTCGAGGCGGTGCCGCGTGGCCAGTGGGAAGCCTCGTCGACTTTGGCGATGGGCTACGTCGAGCAGATGCGCCACGTGGTGCTGCCGCAGGCGTTTCGCCTGTCGATCGCGCCCACCGTGGGCTTCTCGGTGCAGATCGTCAAGGGCACGGCCGTGGCCTCGATCATCGGCTTCGAGGACCTGACCAAGCTGGGCTCCATGCTGGCCAACGCCACCTTTCAACCGTTCCTCATCTACGGACTGGTCGCCCTCGCCTATTTCACGCTGTGCTGGCCCCTGTCCCTCTGCGCATCCCACCTGGAGAAGAAGCTCTATGCCGCTCGTTGACGTCCGCGCCGTGCACAAGCACTACGGCAACCACCATGTGCTCAAGGGCGTCGACCTGCGCGTCGAGGCCGGGCAGGTCGTCGCCATCATCGGACGCAGCGGCTCGGGCAAGAGCACCCTGCTGCGTTCCATCAACGGCCTGGAGGCGATCGACGACGGCCAGATCGTCGTCGACGACGCGGTCCTGAAGGGATCGCAGGCCACGCCCGCCCAGCTGCGCGCCCTGCGCCTGAACGTGGGCATGGTGTTCCAGCAGTTCAACCTCTTCCCCCACCTGACGGCCGGGGAGAACGTGGCGCTGTCGCCGGTGGTGGTCAAGCGCATGAGGAAGTCCGATGCCGCCGACCTGGCGCGGCGGATGATGGAGAAGGTGGGCCTGGGCGACCGGTGCGACGCCTACCCCGACCAGCTCAGCGGCGGGCAGCAGCAGCGCGTGGCGATCGCCCGCGCGCTGGCCATGCAACCCAAGGTGCTGCTGTGCGACGAGATCACCTCGGCGCTGGACCCGGAGCTGGTCAGCGAAGTGCTCGCGGTGGTCAAGCAGCTGGCCGCCGAGGGCATGACGCTGATCATGGTCACGCACGAGATGCGCTTCGCGCGCGACGTGGGCGACCAACTGGTGTTCATGCACCAGGGCCTGGTCCACGAGCACGGGCCCGCCAAGGCCCTGTTCGCGCGGCCCGCGACACCCGAGCTCGCGGGCTTCATCGGAGGTGTGCATTGAGCGTGGCGACCCTGGCCGTGCCGGCGGCGCAACCGTCCCCGCGGCTCGCGGTGCGCCCGCTGACCGCCGAGTCCTTCGCGGCCTACGGGCAGGTGATCGAGCTGGCCGATGGCGCGCGGCGCATCACCATCAACGACGGCACCTGCGTACGGCACCACGACCTGGCCCGGCCGACCGCCACGGCACCCGGGGCCGTCGGCCTGAGCCTGTTCGACACCGACGCGACGCCCGGCCCCGTCGCGCTGCGCCTCCTGGAGCGCCATGGCCTGGGCAGCCAGTCGTTCACGCCCTTCGGTACGGCCCTGCGCATGCTGGTGGTGGTGGCCGATGCTGGGATCGCGCCCGATCGCCTGGCGCCCGGCCACCTGCGGGCCTTCGTCTCGAACGGCCGCCAGGGCATCCAGATGAACGCCGGCGTCTGGCACCACCCGCTCATCTCGCTGCAGGCCGGCACTTGGCTGGTGGTGGACCGCATCGCGCCGGAGACGGACTGCGACGTGGTGCCCATCCACGACTGGCGCATCCTCTGCGCGCCTTGAGCGCCATCCCGTTCACGCCATGAAGGGCACGGTGGCGCGCGCGAACGGCGGCAGGCCGGCGAGCAGCCGCTGTCCGTAGGCCGTGCGAACGAGCCGCCGGTCGTAGCAGTAGACGCTCGCGCG
>JAKONS010000459.1 GCA_022701845.1 Burkholderiaceae bacterium | reverse complement strand
ACCGCATCCCCCGCGAACCGGTGCAGGGCGTCGCCGGCAAGGCGCAGCTCGACGGCGCCACCGGCAACCGCTCCGCCGGCGGCGCGGCGATGGTCGAGACCGGCAACGACCGTTTCGCGCTGCATGTCGACGCCTTCGACCGGCGCACCGGCGATGTGCGGGTGCCGACCGCGCTCGACTGCGAGAAACCCGGCCGCCTCGGCTTCGCACGGCGCATCTGCAACTCGGCCAGCCAGAGCCACGGCGGCGCGGTCGGCGGCACCGCCTTCTTCGACCGCGGCTACCTGGGTGCGTCGGTGAGCAGCTACCGCAGCAGCTACGGCACGGTGGCCGAGGACGACGTGACCATCGGCATGCGCTCCGACCGCTATGCGCTGGAGGGCGAGTACCGGGTGGCCGCCCTCGGCCTGGAGAGCGTGCGGGTGAAGGCCAGCCACACCGAGTACCGCCACACCGAATTCGAGGGCGGCGAGGCCGGCACCACCTTTCGCAACCGCGGCAACGAGCTGCGCCTGGAAGCGCGCCACCAGCCGATCGGCCGGCTGCAGGGCCTGATCGGGCTGCAGGCCGAAGCCAGCGATTTCTCGGCCATCGGCGCCGAGGCATTCGCGCCGGCCAGCCGCACCCGCAACACCGCGCTGTTCATCCACGAGGAACTGGCGACCTCCTGGGGCAAGCTGAATTTCGGCGCCCGCACCGAGCATGTCGAGGTGACTTCCTTCGGCAACCCCGACATCGCCCGCTTCGCCACCGGCGCCTACCGTTTTGACCCGCACAGCGCCGCGCTCGGCGCGCTGGTCGACCTGACACCGGCCTGGAAGCTCACCTCCAACCTGGCCTACACCCAGCGCGCGCCCAAGGACTACGAGCTGTTCGCCAACGGCCCGCACCTGGCGACCGCGGCCTGGGAGACCGGCGACACCTCGCTGCGGGTGGAGAAATCGACCAGCTTCGACCTGGGCACCGAATGGAAGCGCGGCGCCGACCGGTTCAAGGCGACCGCCTTCGTCAGCAACTTCAGCAACTACATCGGCCTGGCGCGCACCGGCGACCTGCTGAGCGAGGAGGGCGAACGCAACCCGGTCGACCCGACCGTCGCCACCCTGCCGGAATACCGCTATACGCCGACCCGGGCGCGCTTCTACGGCATCGAGTCGAGCGGCTCGGTGCGGCTGGCCGGCGAGCAGGGCCTGACCGGGCCGCTCGGCGGCGGCACGCTCGACCTGCTGCTGCGCGCCGACCTGACCCGCGCCACCAACCGCGAAACCGGCGCGCCGCTGCCGCGCATCGCCCCGGTGCGCGCCGGCGCCTCGCTGGCCTGGGCCAACGGGCCGTGGCGGGTGTCGGGCGGCTTCGACCACCGCTCGGCGCAGGACCGGGTGCCGGACGGCGATCGCGCCACCGGCGGCTACACCCTGTGGAACGCGGCCCTGGGCTGGCGCACGCAGGCGCAGTTCGGCGCGCTCAAGACCAGCCTGCTGTGGTTCGCGCGCCTCGACAACATCACCGACCGGCTGGCCTACAGCGCCACCTCGATCCTGACCACCACCGCCTACCCGAAGGCGCCGCTGCCAGGCCGCAGCCTGAAGGTGGGCGTGCAGGCGAGCTTCTGAATCCGCGCCGCGGAAGGCCCGCCATCCGGCCGCGGGTGGCGGCTCAGCCCTCGCGCAGGGCCGCGAAGCCGCGTTCGAGATCGGCGGTCAGGTCGGCCGGGTCTTCCAGGCCGATGTGCAGCCGCAGGATCGGCCCGTGCGCGCTCCAGTCGGTGACGCTGCGGGCCTTGGCCATGTTGGTCGGGGTGACCAGGCTCTCGTAGCCGCCCCAGGAGGCGCCCAGGCCGAACAGCTGCAGGCTGTCGACGAAGCGGTCCACCGCGTCGGCGGCGGTGCCGGCCGGCAGTTCGAACGACAGCAAGCCGTTGGTGCCGTGGCGGCAGTCGCGCTGCCACAGGGCGTGGCCGGGATGCTCCGGCAGTGCCGGGCAATACACCGCGGCCACCTCGGGGCGGGCCTGCAGCCAGTGCGCCACCGCCATCGCATGGCGGTCGTGCATCTGCAGGCGTGCCGACAGGGTGCGCATGCCGCGCAGCACCAGCCAGGCGTCGTCGGGGCTGACCGTCATGCCGAAGGCGTCGCAGCGGTCGGCCAGCGGCTGCCAGCAGGCCTCGGTGGTGGCGACGGTGCCCATCATCACGTCGGAGTGGCCCGACAGGTATTTGGTGGCGGCCATCACCGAGATGTCGGCGCCGAGCGCCAGCGGCCGGTACTGCAGGCCGGAGCCCCAGGTGTTGTCGGCCGCCAGCAGGGCGCCGTGGCCGTGCGCCAGCGCTGCCAGCGCCGGCAGGTCGCACATCTCGTAGACCAGCGAGCCGGGGCATTCGGCATACACCAGGCGGGTGTTGGGGCGCAGCTTGGCAGCGGCGTCGCTGCCGTCGGCGGCCATGAAGCTGCAGTCGATGCCGTAGGGCGCCAGGAAGGCGGCCGACAGGTTGCGCGCCGGCTCGTAGACGCTGTCGGACATCAGCACATGGTCGCCCGGCTTCAGGTAGCACAGCAGCGTCATGCCGATCGCCGCCAGGCCGGTGGGAAACAGCCGGGTGCGGTAGGCGCCTTCGAGCTCGCTCACCGCGTCTTCCAGGGCGAAGGTGGTGGGCGTGCCGCGCGCGCCGTAGCTGAAGATGCGCTCGGTGCCGCGCCGGGCGCGCATCTCGCGCTGCTCGGCGGTGTTGCGGAAGACGACGGTGCTGGCGCGCACCAGCGCCGGGTTGACCGCCGAACCGCCGTCGTAGACCGGCGCCTTGCCGGTGCGGGTGAGGCGGGTCTGGATGCCGAGGTGCTCGGGTGCGGGAGTGGGTGTCTGCGACATGCGGCGGCTCGGGCGTTGGGGTGGGTGCGGTCAGGCGGTCAGGCGGACGTGGCGGCCTGCAGCGGCCCGGTGGGCAGGGCGAAGGCGGCGCGTTCCTGTGCGTCGAGCTGCGCCACCAGGCCGGTCTCCCACTCCAGGTAGCGGCGGGCAGCCGCCTTGTTGCCGTCGTGGCGGTCGTGCACGAAGAACAGGTAGTCGATGCAGTCGGCGTCCGACGGCGTGTCGGGGCTCGCCTGCACCGGCTGGCCGGCGGCCTGCCAGGCGGCGAAACCGCC
>JAKONS010000436.1 GCA_022701845.1 Burkholderiaceae bacterium | reverse complement strand
CGGCTGCCGGCGAATGCGCCAGCAGACACGACGTACGAACTGGTCGCCCGGTACATCGGTGCGATGGGCGGGCCGCAAGCGTTCGGAGAGGAGCTGGGCCAGATGGACACCTTGGTGCTGGGCTGCACCCATTACATCTTCGCGGCGGATGCGCTAAGGGTGGCCTTGGCCGGGAAAGCGGTTCGCATGATCGAAACCGGCGCGCCGGTGGCACGCCAGACCCGCAACCTGTTGGCCCAGCGCGGCCTGCTGGCTGTCGAAGCCGGTCACGGCAGCTGCAACGACGTCATATTCGAAAGCACCGGCGATCCTGCGCTTCTTACCGCGGCGGCGGAGCGCTGGCTGCAACTCCCGGCAAGCATCTGCCTGCCGCTCCGATAGGGGCGGCCAAAAAACGAAAGCGCCGAGTACGGCGCTTTTTTTGTCGAACCTGCCAAGCGGGTCGCCCCGTCAGTGCAAATGGCGGGGCCTGCGGCCGCCGCCGTGCCCACCCGCCGGTCCGGAGCCACCACTTCCACGCGGTGGCTTGCCGATCTCCAACGAGTTGACCAGCGCCTCGAAGCGCTCGCTGAACAACTTGTCGATCTCCACGACCACGCCACCCAGTTCGGCGCCGTCGAAGTGGCGCTCCATCAGGTTGACCACGTCTTCCACCAGAAGATCACGCTGCACCTGCATGATCGCCGCCGGCGTGGGGCCGACGAACAGCATCACGAAGTCGTCCCGCGCCTCCGCATCTTCCGGCTCCTCTTCGTCGTCGAAATCGGCGTCGTAAAAACTGACCTCTACCGCCGCACCCTGTTCCGCCAATTCATTCAGGCTCATGCACATCTCGTCGAGGTTCTGGCGGAAGTCCTCGTCGCCGTTGACCGTCCAGCAGATGTGGAGCACATGCTCTTTCGCATCGAACTCGATGCCGGGCTCGTCTTCGTAGGCGCTGGCTGCACCATCGGCAAGCGAGCGGGCACCGGCGTATTTCCAGAGGGGTTTGAGAGCATCCTGCAGCTGCTCGAAAGTGACATCGGCACGCAGCACCACATCGCCGTGGACATGGATTTCAAACGGAGCGTTGTAGCTGGACATGGTGTTTTGTGACTAAGGAGAGAGACTGTCAGCCAGATCGCCGGAGTCGGTATTTTCGCACGGCGGGCTGGAGCGATCGGCACAGCGTACCAACCCGACGCGGGCAGGGAAAGCTGTCATACGCACATGCGGCTGCATGTCGACACCCGCAAAAAAAAAGGAAGCCCACAGGCTTCCTTTTTTGCAATTGGAGCGGGAGAAGAGTCTCGAACTCTCGACCTCAACCTTGGCAAGGTTGCGCTCTACCAACTGAGCTACTCCCGCATTCTGCGAACCGACTGTCAGGCCGTTTTCAGCAGAGCCTCGAATTCTATACCAAAATTTCGACACCTAGAAATCTGTGTGTTCCTTTTTTAAGGAATCGCACGACCGATGATGTTGGTGCCTCGAACCGGAATCGAACCGGTACGCTCCGATCAAGGAAAGCGGCGGATTTTAAGTCCGCTGTGTCTACCTATTCCACCATCGAGGCTTGGGTCGCCGAATACAGCGAGTGCATCGGCTCCTGAAATCCAAAAAGCCCCTCGATCGAAATCGAGGGGCCTTGTCTGGAGGCGCGACCCGGAGTCGAACCGGGCTAACCGGATTTGCAATCCGGGGCATAACCGCTTTGCTATCGCGCCACTTAATCGATCGCCTGGCATACGCTGATACGCAGGCCCTGACGAAAAAGGGAAGCCGAGGCTTCCCTTTGAAAAGTGGAGCGGGAGAAGAGTCTCGAACTCTCGACCTCAACCTTGGCAAGGTTGCGCTCTACCAACTGAGCTACTCCCGCGTTTGCTGCAATTTTTGCTCTAGGCATCGTTTGCTGCAACGCCTCGAATTCTAGCGCACTTAAAGCGCGACTTTCAAGTCCCCTGATAATTTTTGCCGAAAATCTAATGCTGCACCGATGCCGGCGTACCGCCGGCCGCAGGTACCGCTGGCGTTGCCGGCGGCACAGGGGCCGCCTCCTCGTCGGTCAGCGCCTGCGGAACCCGCTCGAGCGCCACCTCCAATACCGCATCGATCCACTTCACCGGCACGATCTCCAGGCCATCCTTCACGTTGGCCGGTATCTCCTGCAGGTCCTTGACGTTCTCCTCGGGAATCAGAACCGTCTTGATACCGCCACGAAGCGCTGCCAACAACTTTTCCTTGAGGCCGCCGATCCCGGTGACCTCACCGCGCAGCGTGATCTCTCCAGTCATCGCAACGTCCGCGCGAACCGGAATCCCGGTCAGCGCCGACACGAAAGCCGTAGTCATCGCCGCACCAGCGCTCGGCCCGTCTTTCGGCGTCGCGCCGTCAGGCACATGGATATGGATGTCCTTTTTCTCGAAAACATCGTCCCGAATGCCCAGCCGGCGCGCCCTGCTCCGAACGACCGTTCGCGCCGCTTCGACCGACTCCTTCATGACGTCGCCGAGCGATCCTGTCCGGGTGATGACACCCTTGCCCGGCGTGATGGCCGCCTCGATCGTCAACAGGTCGCCACCGACCTCAGTCCATGCAAGGCCTACCACCTGCCCGACCTGATTCTGCTGCTCGGCGCGGCCGTAGTTGTACTTCCGCACGCCGAGAAACTCGTGCAGGTTGCTCGCGTCGACGACTACCTGGGGCGTCATCGTCTTGAGGAGCAACGCCTTTACCACCTTGCGGCAGATCTTCGAGAGCTCGCGCTCCAGCGAGCGCACGCCGGCTTCACGGGTGTAGTAGCGGACCACATCCCTTACTGCATCCTCGCGAACCTGCAGTTCTTCGTCTTTCACGCCATTGTTGGTCATCTGCTTGGGCAGCAGATATTTCATGGCAATGTTGGTCTTCTCGTCTTCCGTGTAGCCAGACAGGCGGATGACCTCCATACGGTCAAGCAGCGCCGGCGGAATGTTCATCGAATTCGACGTGGCGACGAACATCACGTCGGACAGGTCGAAGTCGACCTCCACATAGTGGTCGCCGAACGTGTGGTTCTGCTCGGGATCGAGAACTTCGAGCAGCGCACTGGAAGGATCACCCCGGAAATCGGTGCCCAGCTTGTCGATTTCATCCAGCAGGAACAAAGGATTACGCGTTGCAGCCTTGTTGAGGCTCTGCAGCACCTTGCCTGGCAGCGCGCCGATGTAGGTCCGGCGATGCCCCCGGATTTCCGCCTCGTCGCGCATGCCACCCAGCGCCATGCGCACGTATTTGCGCCCGGTTGCCTTGGCAATCGATTGTCCGAGCGACGTCTTGCCGACGCCCGGCGGGCCCACGAGGCACAGGATCGGCGCCTTGACCTTCTCGACGCGCTGTTGCACCGCGAGGTATTCGAGGATGCGGTCCTTCACCTTGTCGAGGCCGTAGTGATCTTCGTTCAGCACGTTCTCGGCGTTCGTGAGATCGTGCTTGATCTTCGTCTTCTTGCTCCAGGGCAGGCCGGTCAATACCTCGATGTAATTGCGCACCACCGTGGCCTCTGCCGACATCGGCGACATCAGCTTGAGCTTCTTGAGTTCGCCTTCGGCCTTCTTAAGAGCTTCCTTCGGCATTTTCGCGAGCTTGATCTTCTTCTCGATCTCTTCAATGTCCGCGCCTTCTTCGCCCTCGCCCAATTCTTTCTGGATCGCCTTGACCTGCTCGTTCAAATAGAAATCGCGCTGGTTCTTCTCCATCTGCCGTTTGACACGCCCGCGGATCTTCTTGTCGACATTCAATATGTCGACCTCGCGTTCGAGTTGTTCGAAGAGGTTTTCCAGACGCGCCCGGACGTCGTCGAGATTGAGCACCGTCTGCTTGCTATCCACCTTCAGAGGCAAATGAGCTGCAATGGTGTCCGCAAGACGCCCCGGATCGTCGATGCTGGATATCGACGTCAGGATTTCCGGCGGGATTTTCTTGTTGAGTTTTACGTACTGGTCGAACTGCTGCATGACCGCACGGCGTAGCGCCTCGACTTCGCTGCTCTGGCGATCGGCTTCCCCTTCGGGAATCGGCGTTACCGTTGCGACGAAGTGGGTCTCGGA
>JAKONS010000388.1 GCA_022701845.1 Burkholderiaceae bacterium | reverse complement strand
CGCGGTTTCGCAACGAGGCCCAGGCGGTGGGCCGCATCGCCCATCCGGGCGTGGTCGCGATCTACGAGTTCGGCGAGAACGACGACGCCGCCTTCATCGCGATGGAATACGTGCAGGGCCGCAACCTGGACCAGGTGCTGGCCGGCACGCCGCAGATGGACGAGCCGCAGCTGCTGCGCATCATGGATCAGCTGCTGGGGGCTCTCGCCGCCGCCCACGAGCAGGGCGTGTGGCACCGCGACATCAAGCCGGCCAACCTGATCCTCACCGCCGCCGGCCAGGTCAAGCTGACCGATTTCGGCATCGCCCGCATCCAGAACGCCGGGCTGACCCAGGTGTCCTCGATGATCGGCACGCCCGGCTACATGGCGCCGGAGCAGTACATGGGCGACGACATCGACCACCGGGCCGACCTGTTCGCCTGCGGGGTGCTGCTGTATCGCCTGCTCACCGGCAAGGCGCCCTTCACCGGCGCCTCGGAGACGGTGATGTACAAGATCCTCAACGAGGAGCCGCCGGCCCCCAGCCTGGTCACCGACGGCCGGCGCCCGGCCGCCTACGACGCGGTGGTGGCGCGCGCCATCGCCAAGCAGCCGGCGGCCCGTTTCGCCAGCGCGCAGGCGATGCGCCAGGCGCTGCTCGACATCGCCAACGGGGTGGCGCCGGCCCGCGCCGCGCCCGCGCCAGCCGCCCCCGACGACGCCACGGTGATCGTCGCGCCCGGCCAGTGGGCGCGCACCGTGGCCGCGGCCACGCCGGGGCCGGCCGCCGCGCCTTCGGGTGCCGCGCCCACCTCGCTGGCGGCGACCGCGGTACCCACCGGCTGGGACCCGATCGCCTTCGGCCGGGTGGAAAAGGCACTGGCCAGCCATATCGGGCCGATGGCGCGTTTCATGGTGCGCAAGGCGGTGGCGGCCGGCAGCACCGATGTCGCGGGGCTGGCCGCCGCGGTGTCGGTGCACATTCCGGAGCCGGCCAAACGCCAGCAGTTCATCGCCGCCGCCACCGTGGGCAGCGTGGCGGCGCCGGTCGGCACCGCCTTCGGCGGCACGCCGGTGCCGACGCAGCTGCGGCCGGGCGCGCCCTCTGCCGCCACGCCGGTCGCCGCGCCCCTGGACGACGACTTCAAGGCCCGCGCGGTCCAGGCGCTGACCAAACACCTCGGCCCGATCGCCCGGGTGCTGGCCAAGCGCGCCGCCGACCAGAGCGGCGGCGACCGGGGCCGCTTCGTCGCCCTGCTGGTCGAGGGCGTCGCGGAGAAAGACCGCCCCGCCCTGCAGCGCGAGCTCGCCGCCCTCGGCTGAGCGCCGGGCCGCAGCGCCGGGCCCGGCGGGCGCTCAGGGCGTCGCCGGTCGCGGCGCCCAGCCGCGTGCGGTTTTCTGCGCGGCGGAGATCAGCTGCTTGAAGCTTTCCTTGACGTTTTCCATCTCGGGGCTGTGGCCGCCGCCGAGGCGTTCGGTGCTCACCGCATCGAGCGTCAGGTGCAGCCGGTTCAGCGCCGAGTGCATCGCGTCGTAGGCGGCCTGGTCGAGCGTCGGCGGGGTGGCGGTGGCGGCGCGCTCCCAGGCCGGCAGCGCGTCGGCATATCGCTTCAAGGCCAGTTCGAACGAGCGGGTGTCCTGCGGCTTGATGCCGCCGCGGCTCTCGCCGCGCGCCTTGACCGCGATCCACGACGCGGGCGTGAGGGCGACCGAGGCCGGCGCCCAGGCCGCCACCGGGCCCTCGGCCGACCGGCCGGTGACGACGACGTCTTCCGGCATGCGGGTCTCGAGGTACTTCACCACCAGGTCGATCTTCGCGCCGGGGTCCTTCAGCGAATCGGCGGTGAGGCCGCAGGCGTCCATGAAGTCGGCCACCAGCGGGTCCTTCCGCACGACCGCGCCCCAGGCCACCGAATACTTGGCGATGGTCGCGTTGCGTTTCAGGGCGATCAGGCCCAGCTTGCGGTTCTCGCGCCGCGCCAGGGCCTGCCGGTAGGTCTGCCAGCCCACTTCCATGTCGATGCGCTTGGCCAGCTCGTAGAGCACCGCCTCGCAGGCCTGGGCCATCGACGCGGCCGCGGTGGTCAGCACCCCGGCCGGCGCCACCACCGCGCCGGAGACCTGCAGGATGGCGCCGATCATCTTGGCCGCCTCGAAAGCGGCGTTCGCATAAAAGTGCGCCTGCTGCATCACCGCGTTGTGGATGAACTTGGTGACCGGCGCCGAGAACGCGCTGGCCGCGTTGAACATGCCCTCGCGATCCTCGATGAAACGCACCATGTCGCGGGTGCGGGTGCCGGCCTCGACCAGGTTGCGGGCCACCTTGACGGCGCATCCCGCGATCGCCAGCGGCGCGATGAAGTTGGCCGCGGTGTCGATGCCCAGGCCGACCAGGGTGGAGCCCCATTTCATCAGGGCCTGGTCGCGCTCCAGCCGGGCGATCTTGGCTTCGATGATGCCGGCGAAGATTTGCGGGTCGACATAGCCGGTGCTGTTGGCCAGCGACTGGCAGACGGTGCAGACCCAGCCGCCCGGGGTCTTCTCCCATTTCGGCAGATGGCCGCCGATGAGGCGGTCGTGGTCCCGGGCGGTGTCGTCGGGCACCGTCTCGGCCTGCGCCGGGGCGGTGAAGGCGGCGGTCATCGCGTCGGCGGCCTTCACCATCACCTGACCGCGCATCGCATCGGTGTCCAGCGCCGCCTTCAGCGCCGGCGTGACGGCGCTGTCGCAGGCGCTTTTCAGCGCGGCGGCATAGAGCTCGACCGCCTGCGCCAGCTCGCCGCCCGCGAAGGCCGCCACTACGGCCGCGGCATCGGGCTGCCCGGCCAGCGCCGACACGATGGCGTCGCCGGCAGACCGGAACAGCGCGGTCGGGTCCGGCAGGGAGGCCACCGCGCCCGGGTTCAGCTTGAGCAGCGTGTCGCGGCAGGCGCGGCCGAGTTCAGCCGAGATGGCCGCGACCGCCGGCGCCTCGAACGCGACCGCCTGCAGCAGCCGCACGATCACCGCCGGCTTCACCTCGGTGCCGAAGGTCGCGCCCACGTCGAGCGCCATGCCGCTGGCCGCGAACGGGCCCGACAGCGCGGCCGACGCGGCGCCGACCAGCATCGTGGTCAGCTTGCCGGCCGCGGCGATGCGCTCGGCGGCCTCGGGCGGTGCCGAGGCCAGCGCGCTGCCGACGTCCTTCTCGGCCTCCATCAGCACGTCGGTCGCGAAAGTCATCGCCTGGCCGGCGAAGCCCAGGCGTGCCAGGTCGATGTCGGCCCGGGTGGCGAATGTGCCGTCTTCCTTCGGTATCTCGCCCAGGCTGCGCTTGATCGATTCGATGTTGTCGCGCGGGTTGAAGCCGGTCTTCAGGTCGTCGCCGGAGCTGCGGGCCATCTGGTCGAGCTGCAGGTGGCCGGTGACCACCGCCAGGCTGGAGGCGACGGTCTTGGTCACCAGGCCGATGTTCTCGTCATACAGGCGCTTGCCCAGGCCCTTCTTGTCTTTTTTCAGCCGGTCGCCATAGGCCGCGAAGCTGCCGTCGAGCATCTCCTTGGTGCGGCTGAACTTGTCGGGGATGCTGGTCTCGGCGATGAGGCCGATGCGCCGCATCGGGTCGTAGAGCTCGGTGGCGATGTCCTCGTCCTGGAACAGCCGGGTGCGGCGCGCCTGGCGGGTGCCGTTCGGGCCGTCTTCCATCACCGGCTTGCCGTCCGCGTCGAGCTCGTCGGTCATGGCCGATTCCATCTCGTAGACCGCCATGCTGACGCGCCGCGCGGTCTCCAGGTGCTTCTCGAACTGCGCCTGGGTGCCGGTCTCCGGGTCCCATTCCTCGACCTTGCCGAAGGCGTCGGCGATGGCGAAACCGTCGCGTTGCTCGTCCAGGTCGAACTCCTCGGTCTGGTCGCGCGACGCCAGGTCGAGGGTTTGCTGCTGCTTGCCCTTCTTGTCGACCATCGTCAGATCGCTGCCGGCCTGGATCACCCCGGCGGAGCGCTCGCGGTCGGAGGCCAGCTTGGCGAGCAATGCCCGTTTCGCCGATTCGCGCCGGTCGAGCGCCTGCTGGGCGGCCTGGGCGCCGGCGAGCCGGGCCAGCCATGCGGTTTGTGTCGAGTCCATGTTCGTTCGGCTCCGGGGTCAGCTGGCGAGGAATGCGCCGTTGACGCTTTGCAGGGCCTGCATCAACGGGGCGGTGGGGACGTTCTTAAAGGGGTTTTCGGCGGCGGTCTGCACCAGCCGGTTCTCGGCCAGCACGCGCTGCAGACGCTGCACATGCATCAATGCAAGTTCCTTGGTGGTCACGCGCGCATGGGCTTCGGCGGGGCTCTTGGGCGAGACCTGCATCTGCGCCGCCGGATGCTCGAAAGCCGCCGGGTTGAACAGGGTGTTGAGCGGCGCCAGCGCATCGAGCGCGGCCTGCAGCTCGGCGTCGCTGGCCTTTTCGCCGCTGGCGTTGGCCGCCACGATCGCCGCCTTCAGGGCGAGCAGGTCCTTCAGGTAGGCGCCGACCGCCGCTTTCCAGGCGTTGCTGCAGAGGGTGACCGCCTTGCGCGCGGCCACATGCGGCTGGTAGGGGTTGGCGATGAACAGCCGCGCAGAGGCCTCGGCCAGGCGCAGCTTCTCGCGCGCGGCGGCGTAGTTGCCGGTCTTGCCGTCCTTCACCGCGTCGTCGAGATGCTTCGAGATCTGGTCGTGCAGGGTGTCGTTGCGATCGGTGGCCAGCCGGCTGAAGCCGTCGTGCACCGCCTTGGCCTCGCGCTGCAGATGCTTGGAGAACACGTCCACCGAGGCGTCGAAATTCGCCTTGTCGAGTGCCGCGACCTGCGCGTCGCTCGCCGCCTTGTCGTTGAGCGATGCACGCCGGGGCGCGTCGGCCGCGGCGGTCACCAGCAGCGAGACGGCACGCAGCGCCTGCTCGGCATCGGCCACCTGGCTGTCGGGCAGCTTGCCGGCGGCGGCGATGCGGGCGGCGAGGTCGGCTTTCAGCAGCGGCGCGTCGGTGATGGCGCCGACCTGGGTCTTCAGATCGCGGATCGTGGTTTTCACCGCCTCGGCCCGCCGTGCGCCGGCCTCGGCTTCGGCCTCCAGCGC
>JAKONS010000374.1 GCA_022701845.1 Burkholderiaceae bacterium | reverse complement strand
CAGGTGCACCTGCAGGAGCGCATCAGCAGCGCCATCGCGCGCGCCGTGGCCGACAGCCGCGCCGACATCGGCATCCTGAACGCCGGCGCCCACGGCGAGGCGCTGACCGTGCTGCCCTACCGCGAGGACGAACTGGTGCTGATCGTGCCGCGCGGACATCCGCTGGCCTCGCGCCGCAAGGCGACGCTGCGCGAGGCCCTGGCCCACGACTTCGTCGGCGCGCACCCGGGCAGCGCGGTCAACGACCGGCTGCACCGGGCGGCCGGCGAGCTGGGCCTGCCGCTGCGGCTGCGCATCCAGGTCAGCGGCTACGACGCCATGTCGCTGATGGTGGCCGCCGGCCTGGGGATCGGCGTGCTGCCGCGCCTGAGCGCGCGGCTGTATCTTTCAGCGCTGAATGTCCGCGCCGTGACGCTGGACGAGCCCTGGGCCCGGCGCCAATTGGTGGTGGCCGTGCGCTCGCTGGAGGCCCTGTCGCCGGCCGCGCGCGGCCTGGTCGATCACCTGTGCGAGGCCCGGCCGCCGGTCACTTGACCGGGACGACGATGAGCTTCTCGCCTTCGGGCGTGGTCTTCAGGTTCGCGGCGGGCGCGGGTGCGGCGGCGGCGCCCGCGCCGACCGGTACCCGGATCGACGTCGCGCTGCCCATGCCGTTCTGCGTGGTGAAGACGCTCAGGTAGCCCGGGGCCGTGCCCTGCAGCGTCACGTCGGCCTCGATCGTGGTCGTCCGGCCGGCCGGCAGCGCGCGCGCCGCGCCGTCCTGCAGCAGCGTCAGGCCGCCGTCGGCGGCCAGGCGCACCGAGGCGCCGGTCGGATCGGTCACGCCGTCGAGGACCAGCGTCACGCGCACGGTCTGACCGGGCGCCGTCGCGGGTTCGACCTGGTAGCGCACCTCGATGCCCGAACCGTTGGCCTTGCGCGGCGCGGTCTCCAGGCGCAGCGGCGCCTTGGCGGGGACGACGCCGGCGGACCGGGGCGCGGTGTCGGCGCAGGCCGCGAGCGGCAGCGTCAGGGCGGCCACCAGCAGGCCGGTCGCGATGCAGGCCGGAAGACGTTTCATTGGATGGTGACGTTGAAGCATGGCGAGGCCGTCGAGTTGTTGTAGTCGTGGAGCGCGACGACGACGTCGCCCGCCGGCAGGGTCGCGGTCACGGAGTCCGCGACACCGGCGGCGCGGGCCGTGGACACCAGGCCGACGCCGGTGCCCCAGACCGCGAGGTCGGGATCGGTCCCCGCGCCGCCGTTGACGCCGATGACGTAGCTGCGCGTCGTCGGCGCGGTGAAGCGCAGGTAGGCGTAGTTGCCCAGCCGGTTGAGGGTGCCGGCCTGGTAGTTGACGCAGACCTGAGTGTTGACCCCCACCGTCGCGCCCAGGTAGAGCGGCAGCGCCGAGGCGACGCCGCCGTTGTTGGCCTCGCCCGTGCCGAAAGGGTCGCTCGTCGAGGCGGAGATGCCCTGGCCGCCGAGCAACCCGGCCAGCACCGGGGCGCTGGTGGGCGAGGTGCTGCCGAGGGCGGCCGCGAACGAATGGATCGACGTCACCGCGGCGCCGCGCCGCAGGGAACCCGTGAACGCGTCGTGGATCGGCTTGAAGCCGACCTGGTGGTTGAGGTTCCAGAGGATCGACTGGATCGAGTCCTCGCGGAACCAGCCGGGGTTCGACGTCGGCGGCGTGCCCAGCACGACGCGTGCGCCCTGCTTCTGTCCGGGGCCGAAGGAGTCGGTGTAGTCGGCGCGGTCGAGGGCGATGCCGGACCAGGCGTTGCCCCAGCCTTCGGAGAAGGCCAGGCGGCGGTCGAGCAGGTTGGCGGCGGCGTGCGGTCCGCCGGGCGAGTCGTCGCGGCTGAAGCTGGTCTGGTAGTAATGGCCCCATTCGTGCGCGATGACCGGGGCGTCGTACTCCTCGGTGTCGACGTTCTCGCGGCCCACCAGGTAGATGGCGGAGCCGGAGGCGTTGGTGACGAAGGCGGTGCTGCCGATCTCGCCCTGGGCGATGTCGCCGTTGGCCGCCCGGTTGTTCACGCTCCAGTACACCCGCAGCGGCGGGAACACGGTCGACGGCGCCACCGACAGCACCTTCGCCTGCGTGGTGTAGATCGTGTCGAGGATGGCGAAGGGCGCGGCGGCGCGCGAGGCGCCGTAGGAGCTCCCGGTCCAGCCCGAGGGCGCCGTGACGTTGCGCACGACGGCGTCGGTGCCGATCTGGAAGGCGGGCGTCTCCAGGGTGTAGAGCGCATTGCCCTGGGTGTTGTCGCGCACCGACACGTCCCATCTCGCGCTGCCGGCGGTCTCCACCATCTGCGCCTTGACGCGCACCGACAACGACGTGCCGGCGGGCACCTGCGCGCCGTAGGCGCCGTTCGCGTCGGTGCGCGCGCTGGCCACCACGGCGCCGGCGCCGTCGACGATGTCGACGGACGCGCCCCGGATCGGCCGCTGCGCGGTCGAGGCGTAGGCGAGCTCGCCGGTGACGTTGGGGACGTAGTCGTAGGTGGCCACGCCGCGCAGCGACACCATGGCCGCCGCCGGGGCGGGTGCCGCCGGTGTCGTCGTCCCACCGGCCGGCGCGGCGCTGTCGCCGCCCCCGCCGCCGCCGCACGCACCGACCATCAGCGATGCCAGCGCGGGCATCCAGAAGCGGCCCAGCCGGGCGAGTGAGGGGCGTCCGGAACGCCGGCGGGCGTTCGGAACGTCGGGATCGTGAGGGAGTGCTTTCATGGGGCGTCGATTGTCTTAGGAATGTTCAGGATAGTCAGGCCGGCGGGAAAGTCCCGACG
>JAKONS010000359.1 GCA_022701845.1 Burkholderiaceae bacterium | reverse complement strand
CGCGCCGGCGACGCGGTCGGCCTCACGCAGCCGGCGGTCAGCCGCTCGATCCTGGAGCTCGAATCGCAGCTCGGCCTGAAGCTGCTCGACCGCACGACGCGCGAGGTCGTGCTGACCGAGGCCGGCGCCTCGCTCGCGGCGCGCCTGGACCGCGTGCTCGACGAACTCGACCAGACCCTGCAGGACGTCAGCGGCATGGCCAGCGGACGGCGCGGCAAGGTGCGCGTGGCCAGCAGCCCGACCCTGTCGGCGCACCTGATGCCCGCCTGCATCGCCGCCTGCGCCCGGCGCGAGCCCGACATCGAGCTGGTGCTGCTCGACCGCGTGCAGCAGGACGTGCTCGACAGCGTGCGCGGCGGCGAGGTGGACTTCGGCGTCGTGATCGAGCCGTCCTCGGCCGACGACCTGCAGGCCGAGGCGATCCTGGTCGACCCCTTCGTGCTGGTGGTGCCGCCCGGCCATGCGCTGGCCCGGCGGCGCGCGGTGCGCTGGACCGAACTCGCCGAGCGGCCGCTGGTGCTGCTGGACCACTCCTCGGGCAGCCGGCGGCTCATCGACGACGCCCTGCGCGCCCACGGCGTGGTGCCCCGGGTGGCCCAGCAGCTGGGTCATCCGACCACCGTGTTCCGCATGATCGAGGCCGGCATCGGCATCGGCGTGATGCCGGCACTGGCGGCGGCGCCGCAGGCACTGGCGCCGCTGCGGGTGCTGCCGCTCGCGCCCCGCGTGCAGCGCCGCGTGATGCTGGTGCATCGGCGCAACCGGGCGCCCTCGCCGCTGGCGCAGCGCGTGTGGCGGCTGATCGCCGACGTCGCGCGGCACGGCATCGATGCCGATGCCGATGCCCGTTCGGCGGCGGACGGCGCGGCTACAGCGTGAGGACGGTGCAGCCGGTGGTCTTGCGCGCCTCGAGGTCGCGGTGCGCCTGCTGCACGTCGTCGAGCGCGTAACGCTGGCCGATGGCGATCTCCACGGCGCCGCTCCGCACGACGTCGAACAGGTCGTCGGCCATGGCCTGCGTGCCCTCGCGCGTGGCGATGTGGGTGAACAGCGTGGGCCGCGTGAGGTAGAACGACCCCTTGGCCAGCACGCCCAGGTTGACCGGTGGCACCGGTCCCGAGCCGTTGCCGAACACCGCCAGCAGACCCAGGGGCCGCAGGCTGTCGATGGAGCCCTGGAAGGTGTCCTTGCCCACCGAGTCGTAGACCACCTTCACGCCCTGGCCGCCGGTGATCTCGCGCACGCGCGCGGCGAAGTCCGGGGTGGTGGTGTAGTTGATGGCGTGGGCCGCGCCGTGCGCGAGCGCGAGTTTGCATTTCTCGTCGGAGCCGGCGGTGCCGATGAGCCGCAGGCCCAATGCCTTCGCCCATTGGCAGGCGATCAGGCCGACGCCGCCGGCCGCGGCGTGGAACAGCACGAAGTCGCCCGGCTGCAGGCCCTCGGCGGGCAGGGTCCTCTTCAGCAGGTACTGCGCGGTCAGGCCCTTGAGCATCATGGCCGCGCCGGTCTCGAAGGAGATCGCGTCGGGCAGCCGGCACACGCACTTGGCGGGCATCACGCGCACCTCGCAGTAGGCGCCCGGCGGCTGGCTGGCATAGGCGGCGCGGTCGCCGGCCTTCAGGTGCGCGACGCCCTCGCCCACCGCCTCGACGATGCCGGCGGCTTCCATGCCCAGGCGCAGCGGCATCGGGAGCGGATAGAGGCCGCTGCGCTGGTAGGTGTCGATGAAGTTCAGGCCCACGGCCTTGTGACGGATGCGGATCTCGCCGGGGCCGGGATCGCCGACCTCGACCTCGACGATCTTGAGTTCCTCGGGACCGCCGGCGCGGTCGATGATGACGGCTTTGCTGGTGCTCATCGGTTCATTCCTCAGGGATGGTGGGAAACGGAAAAACGCCGCGCATCCTGCCACGCCCCGGCCGCTCGCTACAGTCGCCCCCATGACCCCGAACGCGACCCGCCTGACCCCCGCCACCGCCCTGCTGCTGACGGTGCCGCCCCTGCTGTGGGCGGGCAACGCGGTGGTCGGCCGCCTGCTGCGCGACGCGATCTCCCCGCTGACGCTCAACTTCGCCCGCTGGAGCCTGGCCCTGGTCCTGCTGCTGCCGCTGGCCGTCGCCGTGCTGCGCGCCGCCAGCCCGCTGTGGCCGCACTGGCGGCGCTACGCCGTGCTCGGCCTGCTGGGCATCGGGCTCTACAACGCGCTGCAGTACCTGGCGCTGCAGACCTCCTCGGCGCTCAACGTGACGCTGGTCGGCGCCAGCCTGCCGTTCTGGATGCTGGCGGTCGGCACGCTCTTCTTCGGCCAGCGCGTGCGGCCGTTGCAGGTCGCCGGCGCCGCGATGTCGATGGTCGGCGTGCTGCTGGTGCTCGGCCAGGGCGACTGGCGGCACCTGCTGGCGCTGCGGCTGGTGCCGGGCGACCTGTACATGATGCTGGCGACGGCCTGCTGGGCCTTCTACAGCTGGCTGCTGGTGGGCACGCACGAGCCCGTGGCCGTGCGGCGGGACTGGGCCATGTTCCTGCTCGCGCAGGTGGTCTTCGGCTCGGCCTGGTCGGGCCTGTTCGCGCTGGGCGAATGGGGCACGGGCGCGGGCCGCCTCGCATGGAGCTGGCCGCTCGCCGCCGCGCTCGTCTTCATCGCCGTCGGCCCGGCGATCGTCGCCTTCCGCTGCTGGAGCGGCGGCGTGCAGCGCGCCGGCCCGACGGCGGCGGCCTTCTTCATCAACCTCACGCCGCTCTTCGCCGCGCTGCTCTCGGCGGCCTTCCTGCACGAGCTGCCGCACTGGTACCACGGCGCCGCCTTCGCGCTGATCGTCGGCGGCATCGTGCTGTC
>JAKONS010000348.1 GCA_022701845.1 Burkholderiaceae bacterium | reverse complement strand
CGTATTCGGGAAGCCATCGAGTCCGATCCGGTCCGCATCGCGGCCGGTGTCGAGTTGCCGATCACGGTCAGCATCGGCGGCGCGTTCGCCATGCCGTGGATCCGCTCCACCGCTGCCCTCTGGATCGACCGTGCGGACCACGAGCTCTACCGCGCGAAGTCGTTGGGACGCAATCGCGTCTGCGTCGAAGATCAGCCGGACAGCACGGTGAGCGCGGAAGAAAAAAGCCTTTTGTTTGGTATGGGCCCTGCCGATATAGAAATGGAGGCGCCTGCCTCCCCTGATGATGCGTCCGCTAGCGCTGTCTGAAAGCATAAAAGAATGAGCGAAGCGCAGAGCCCTTCCTACCCCCGCCCTTCCGGCCCATCGGCCAAGGTGCTGGCCGTGACGAGCGGCAAGGGTGGCGTGGGCAAGACTTTCGTATCTGCCAACCTGGCCGCTGCCCTGGCCAAGCGCGGGCACCGGGTGCTGGTGCTCGATGCCGACCTCGGCCTGGCCAACCTCGACGTCGTGCTGAACCTGCACCCGAAGGTCACCCTGCACGACGTGTTCACCGGCAAGGCGCAACTCGACCAGGCGATCATCGCCGCGCCCGGTGGCTTCTCGGTGCTGCTGGCCGGCTCCGGCATGGTGGAGTATTCCCGGCTCACTCCCGAGGTGCGCAACGAGTTCCTGCAGGTGCTGCACAACATCATGCCGCGCTACGACGTGGTGCTGCTCGACACCGGCGCCGGTATCTCCGACGTGGTGCTGTTCGCCATCTCGCTAGCCTCCGAGGTGCTGCTGGTCGCCACGCCCGAGCCCACGTCCCTCACCGACGCCTATGCGGCCATCAAGGTGCTGGCGATGCAGCAGAAGCGCAAGCAGATCCGCATGATCGTCAACCAGACCGCGCGTGCCGGCGACGGGCGTGCCATCACCGGCCAGCTGCAGCAGGTCATCGACCGCTTCGTGGTGCCCGGTGCCGGCCAGCCGATCCGGCTGCTGCATCTGGGCGATATCCCGGCCGATCCGGCCGTGCGCGATGCGGTGATGCGCCGCCAGCTGCTGCTGACGCACATGGCCGGCTCGCCTGCTGCGCTGGCGGTGGGTCAACTGGCGAACAAGCTCGACGAAACGGTGCTTCGGCGCAGCACCGTCTGAGCCGCTCGGCGTGTCGAAGCGCACCAACGAAAAAGCCGGCGATATGCCGGCTTTGTCGCTTATGGTGCCCGTCCAGAAACGGGCTTCTCAGATCTTCCACTTCTCGATCAGTCGCTTCGGGCTGAGCGTGTCGTAACCCTCGAACGGCTGGTGGATCCACGGATTGGAAGGCAGGAACTCGACCGAATAGTCGGGCGTGAAAACCGACAGGCCCTTGGTCCAGATGACCGCGCTGCGCAATTCGGTGATCGGCGAGTAATGGGTGCGCAGGTTCTCCATCACCGAGCTGAGGGTGTGCCCGGAGTCGGCCAGGTCGTCGACCAGCAGCACCTTGCCTGCGATCTCGCCACGGGGCGTGGTGATGAACCGCGCGATATCGAGATGGCCGCGCACGGTGCCGCCGTCTGCGCGGTACGAACTGGTCGACATGATGGCCAACGGCTTGTCGAACACACGCGACAGGATGTCGCCCGGCCGCAGCCCGCCCCGCGCCAGACACAGAATGGTGTCGAACTCCCAGCCGGAACGATGCACCTTGATCGCAAGTTTCTCGATGAGGCTGTGGTACTCGTCGTAGCTCACATAGAGATGTTTACCGTCTTCGGTCAGCATCGAAACAGCTCCCAGGTGGATGTCATGGAGGAAATCACGGGCAGCGTCATGCGAGGTAAGGGTGGCGCAGCAGGATCGTGTGGTCACGGTCCGGACTGGTGGAGATGAGCGCGATCGGCACGCCAGTCACCTGCTCGATTCGCTGCAAGTACAGCCGCGCGCTCACCGGCAGCTTGTCGTAGTCGGTGACGCCGACGGTGGAGTCGGTCCATCCGGCGAGCTTTTCGTAGATGGGCACGCAGCGTTCGATTTCGTCGGCACCCACCGGCAGGATGTCGATGACTTCACCGTCGAGTTCGTAGCCGGTGCACAGCATCAGTTCCTCGATGCCGTCGAGCACGTCGAGCTTGGTGATGCACAAGCCCGACAGGCCGTTGACCTGTGCCGAACGCTTCAGCAGCGCGGCGTCGAACCATCCGCAGCGGCGGCTGCGGCCGGTGGTCACACCCTTTTCGGCGCCCACGGTGGACAGGTGGTAGCCCACCGTACCCGGGGTTTCCCAATCGAGTTCGGTCGGGAACGGCCCTCCGCCGACGCGCGTGCAATACGCTTTCGTGATGCCGAGCACATAGTGCAGCATGCCGGGGCCGACACCCGAGCCTGCAGCCGCATTGCCGGCCACGCAGTTGCTGGAGGTGACATACGGATAGGTCCCGTGGTCGACGTCGAGCAAGGTTCCCTGTGCGCCTTCGAACAGCAGATTCGCACCGTCGCGATGCGCATCGTTCAGTTCGCGCGAGACGTCGGCGATCATCGGCTTGAGCAGTTCGGCATGCACCATCGCTTCGTCGTAGACGGTGTCGAAGTCGACTGCCTCGGCACCCAGCACCTGGGTCAGCACATGGTTGTGCAGATCGAGCAGGATGCGCAGCTTGTCGGCGAAACGCTGCGGATGGCGCAGATCCTGCACCCGCAGGGCACGCCGCGCCACCTTGTCTTCGTAGGCCGGGCCGATGCCCCGACCGGTGGTGCCGATCTTCTGGTTGCCGCCCCGCTCGCGGTAGTTTTCGCGGGCGATGTCGAGCGCTGCGTGAAACGGCAGGATCAGAGGGCAGGCTTCGCTGATGCGCAGACGCGAGCGCACCTCGACACCTGCTTTTTCCAGCCCGGCGATTTCCTCGAACAGCTTGGCAGCGGACAGCACGACGCCGTTGCCGATGTAGCACTTGACCCCCGGCCGCATGATGCCGCTGGGAATCAGATGCAATGCGGTCTTCACGCCGTTGATGACCAGCGT
>JAKONS010000334.1 GCA_022701845.1 Burkholderiaceae bacterium | reverse complement strand
TGTCGGTCAGGGCCTTGCGCTGCTGCTCGTTGATGCCGGGTGCGCCGTACACGCCGCGCCAGTTTCCGATGACCACGTCCAGGCCGAGTTCCTTCAGCGTGGGTGCGTCGACGTTGGCGAGGCGCTTCTCGGAGGTGACCGCCACCGGCCGCATCTTGCCGGCGGTGATGTATTCCGAGAACTCGCTGTAGCCGCTGCCGCCGATAGTGACGTTGCCGCCCAGGATGGCGGCGGTGGCCTCGCCGCCTCCGCGGAACGCCACGTAGTTGATCTTGGAAGGATCGACGCCGGCCTTCTGCGCGATCATGGCCGCGGCCACATGCTCGGTGGAGCCGCGCGAACCGCCTCCCCACTTCACGCTGCCCGGGTCCTTCTTGAGCTGCTCGATCACGTCCTTCATCGTCTTGAAGGGCGAGTTCGACGGCAGCACGAACACGTTGTATTCGCTGGTGATGCGGGCGATCGGGGTGGCCTTGTCGAGGCTCACCGGCGGCTTGCCGGTGATGATGCCGCCGAGCATCACCGCGCCCATCACCATCAGCGCGTTCGGGTCGCCCTTGCTGCCGTTGACGAACTGGGCCAGGCCCAGCGCGCCGGCGGCGCCGCCCTTGTTGTCGTAGGTCACCGTGTCGGCCACCTTGGCCTCGGTCATGGCCTTGCCGAAGGCGCGGCCGGTCAGGTCCCAGCCGCCGCCGGGGTTGGCCGGAATCATCAGCTTCAGATTGGCGGCGGCGCGTGCCGTCAGGGGCAGCGTGCCGGCGGCCGCGAGAGCGGCGAGGGACTTGAGGAAAACGTCGCGACGCATGGCAGTCTCCAGTTCTGGGTATCGGGAAACCCGCAAGCGGCAAGCGCTGCGGGACGCTGGCGATGATGCGGCGCGTGGCTGTCATTTGGCTGTCCGGCGCCCTAGGGAAAGCCCGCGGAATGCCGGCCGGGCACGCATGCCGGCCGCACGCGGCTACAGTCCGGCCCCATGCGACTGATGCTGGTGGAAGACGATCCCGGACTGCGCGCCGCCCTGGCGCGCACCCTGCTGCGCCGCGGATTCGAGGTGACGCAGCATGCCGACGGCCGCGAGGCGCTCGACGCCTGGGCCGCCGCGCCGCCCGAAGTGCTGGTGCTCGACCTGAGCCTGCCCGGCATGGACGGCCTGGAGGTGCTGGCCGCCGGCCGCCGGCGCGGGCTCGCCACGCCGGTGCTGCTGCTCACCGCCCGCGCCACCGTGGGCGACCGGGTGATGGGCCTGAACGCCGGCGCCGACGACTACCTGCCCAAGCCCTTCGACCTGGACGAGCTCGAGGCCCGCATCCGCGCCATCGTGCGGCGCCGGGTGCCGGCCGCGGTGCCCGGCGGCGCCGACGCCGACCCGGGCGTGTTCCAGGCCGGCAATCTGCGCTACGAGAAGTTCAGCGGCGCGGTGTATTGCCGCGGCGAGCCGCTGGAGCTGGCGCCGCGCGAGCTGGCGCTGCTGCAGGCGCTGATCCAGCAGCCCGGCCGGGCGGTGGCCAAGGAGCGGCTGTTCGAGCTGGTGTTCCCCGGCGCGGCCGAGGTGCAGTACGAGGCGATCGAAGTGGTGGCCTACCGGCTGCGCAAGCGCCTGGTCGGCACCGGTACCGCCCTGATGACCCTGCGCGGCCTGGGCTACCTGCTGAAGGTCGAGGCGTGAGCGGAGTCGGCCGGCGCGGCGCGGCCCGCCCGCCGCTGTCGCTGCGCCGCCGCCTGCTGCTGGGCATCCTGCCGCCGGTGGTGCTGCTGATCGGCTTCAACACCGCCGGCCTCTACCGGCAGGCGCTGGCCGCGGTGAACACCGCCTACGACCGCACCCTGCTGGCATCCGCCAAATCCATCGGCGAGCAGCTGGAGGTGCAGGGCAAGGACGCCTCGGCGCGGCTGCGCGCCACCGTGCCCTACTCGGCGCTGGAGATCTTCGAGGCCGACAACCAGACCCGGCTGTTTTATCGGGTGTCGGAGCAGTCCGGCTGGCTGGTGTCGGGCTACGACGAGCTGCCGTTCTGGCACGGCCGCATCCCCGACCGGCCGCCCTATGCGGCGCTGGTCGATTTCTACGACGCGGAATTCCGCGGCAACGAGGTGCGGGTGGCGGTGCTGCTGCAGCCGGTGGCCAGCAGCGAGGGCCATGCCATCGCCGTCATCCAGGTGGCCGAAACCCTGCAGCTGCGGCGCGCCCTGGCCGGGCAGATCCTGGTCGACACCCTCACCGGCCAGGCCGGGCTGGTGCTGGTGATCGCGCTGCTGGTGGTGCTGGTGGTGCAGGGCGCGACGCGGCCGATCCGCCGCCTGAGCGCCGAACTGCACGCCCGCCCCGAAGGCGACCTGCGCCCGCTCGCCGCCCGCGGCGCGCCGCGCGAGCTGCTGCCGGTGGTGGACGCCACCAACCAGGTGATGCGGCGCCTGCGCCACCAGCTCGACCAGCAGCAGCGTTTCATCCGCGACGCCGCCCACCAGCTGCGCACTCCGCTGGCGGTGCTGAAGGTGCAGGTGCAATCGGCCCTGCGCGGCGACGTGCCGGCGGTGGAAGCCCTGCACGAGATCGGCGGCACCGTCGACCGCGCCACCGCGCTGGCCCAGCAGATGCTGTCGCTGGCCCGGGTCGACCAGGCCCGGCACGAGCCGGTCGCCGCCGACGGCCCGCATGCGCTGGGCGACATCGTGCGCGAACTGGCGATCGAGCTGTCGCCCCTGATCGCGGCCAAGGACCTCGATTTCGCCATCGCCACGGCGGAGGCCCCGGTGGC
>JAKONS010000327.1 GCA_022701845.1 Burkholderiaceae bacterium | reverse complement strand
CCAAGCAGCAGCCCACGCCATGAAACCCTTCGTCGTCGTCACCGGCGCCGCCCGCGGCATCGGCCGCCGCATCGCCGAACGCTATGCGGCGCAGGGCGCGCGGGTGGCGGCGCTCGACCGCGACGGCGGCGCACTGCAGGCGCTGGCCGAGGTCGCGGCGCAGCGCGGCTGGCGCCTGTTCACCGACACGGTCGACGTGTCGCACGCCGAGGCGATGCAGCAGGCGGCGCAGCGCCTGGACGCCGCCCACGGCCCGTGCGATGTGCTGGTGAGCAACGCCGGGGTGCTGCTGCGCGGCGCCATCGACGACGCCGACGCGGTGGCCGACTGGCGCCGCACCCTGGGCGTGAACCTCGACGGCTGCTTCTACGCCGCCCACGCGTTCGCGCCGCAGCTGCGCCGCAGCCGGGGCTGCATCGTCAACATCGCCTCGATCCATGCCTTCGTGGCGGTGCGCAATTCGGCCGCCTACACCGCGTCGAAGGGCGGCGTGAAGCAGCTCACCCAGGCGCTGGCGCTGGAGCTGGGCGATGCCGGCGTGCGGGTGAACGCGGTGGCGCCCGGCCTCACCGAAACCGACATGACCGAAGGCACCCGGGCCGACCCCGGGGCGCTCGACGCCTATCTGCGCCGGGTGCCCCTGAAACGGGTCGCCACCGTCGACGACATCGCCGACGCGGTGCAGTTCCTCGCCTCGGCCTCCGCCGCCTGCATCACCGGCGTGACCCTGCCGGTGGATGGCGGCTATTGCGCCACCTGAACGACCCACCGCCCGCCACCTTTTCCCCACGTCCGTTCCCACCCCACCAGGAGTTCGCATGACCCGCCGCCGCCATGTTGTCCAGTCCGCCGCCGTCGCCGCCCTGGCGGCCCTGGCGCCCCCGATCGCCTGGAGCCAGAGGCTGGCCCGCACCAACGTGGTGGTCGGCTTCGCGCCGGGCGGCACCACCGACGTGGTGGCGCGGCGCATCGCCGACAAGCTGGGCGCCACCGGCTTCGCCGCCGCCGGCATCGTCGACAACCGCTCCGGCGCCGGCGGCCAGATCGCCTGCAGCTATGTGAAGAACGCGCCGGCCGACGGCTCCGCCCTGCTGTGCACGCCCTACTCCTGCATGGTGATCTACCCCTTCGTCTACAAGAAGCTGGCCTACGACCCGGCGGCGGATTTCATCCCGGTGTCGATCGCCGCGGCCACCACCCAGGCGATGGCGGTCGGCCCGCTGGTGCCGGCCACGGTGAAAACGGTGGCGCAGTACCTCGACTGGGTGCGCGCCAACCCGCAGTACGCCAGCTACGGCTCGCCCGCCCCGGGCTCGACCTCGCACTTCCTGGGCGCGTTGCTGGGCATGGGCACCAACCTGCCGCTGGTGCAGGTGCCCTACCGGGGCGCGGCCCCCGGCCTGGCCGACCTGATCGCCGGCCAGATTCCGGTCATGTTCACCACCACCGGCGACATGCTGCCGCTGCTGCAGGCCAACAAGCTGCGGCTGCTGGCCACCTCCGGCCGCACCCGCTCACCCTTCGCGCCCGATGTCGCCACCTTCACCGAGCAGGGCCTGGGCCGGCTGGTGTCGGAGGAGTGGTTCGGCTTCTACGCCCCGGCCAACACGCCAGCCGCGGTGGTGAAGTCGGCCAACGTGGCGGTGATCGAGGCGGTGAACGACCGGTCGGTGGTCGACGCCTTCGCCGGCATGGGCCTGACCACCGTCGGCTCGACACCGGAGGCGATGGCGCAGTCGCAGAAGGCCGAGTCGGACCGCTGGGGCCCGCTGGTCAAGGCGATCGGTTTCACTGCGGATTCGTGAAGCACCAAGGCGGCGCGAGGCGTTCGTACGAGCGCCATGCCGTGGCGACACACGAAGCGGTCCGACAGGCCGCACCGTCGGCGGCATGGCAGGATCGATCCATCGCATCTGGAAGACCCCCATGGAACTCAGCAACCACGCCTTCACCGAACTCTTCGACCAACTCGGCCTACCCTCCGACGAGGCCTCGATCGTGGCGTTCATCGACGCCCACCGCCCCCTGCCCGAGGGTGTCACCCTGCCGCAGGCGGATTTCTGGACGCCTAGCCAGGTGGCCTTCATCCGCGAGGAGATCCACGCAGATGCGGACTGGGCCGAGGTGATCGACCAGCTGAATCTGGCGCTGAAAGGCTGAGCAGCCTAGGCGCACGAGGGTCGGGGCCGGACGGCTACCGACCCGCGGTTGTCGCAGCCGGCGCGACAGCCTTTTCCCTCATTCCACCGTCACGCTTTTCGCCAGGTTCCGCGGCTTGTCCACATCGGTCCCCCGCGCCACCGCCGTGTGATACGCCAGCAGCTGCAACGGCACCACATGCAGCAACGGGCTCAGCGCGCCGTAATGCTCCGGCATGCGGATCACATGCATGCCTTCCGCGCGCTCGATGCGGGTGTCGGCATCGGCCAGCACATACAGCACCCCGCCCCGCGCCCGCACTTCCTGCAGGTTGCTCTTGAGCTTTTCCAGCAGGGTGTCGTTCGGCGCCACCGTCACCACCGGCATCTCGCTGGTCACCA
>JAKONS010000325.1 GCA_022701845.1 Burkholderiaceae bacterium | reverse complement strand
CCGCCGGTGTGCGGCTGGCCTGCCGCCCGCACGACCCGGCCTACCCGATCGGCGGGCTGGACGGCATCGAGCATGTGGTCGGTTCGGCCGACGGCATGCGCCAGCTGCTGGCGCTGTCGCCCAGCCCGAACCACGGCCTCGATTTCTGCCAGGGCACCGTCGCCACCATGTTCAGCGAACCGGCCAAGGCGATGATCCCGGTGATCGAAGAATTCGCCGCCACCGGCCGCATCTTCCAGGTCCACCTGGGCAACATCCGCGGCGGCTATCTGGACTTCCAGCAGGTGTTTCCCGACGAGGGCGACGTCGACATGCTGCAGGCGGTCAAGGCCTACCAGCGCGGCGGCTACGGCGGCCCGCTCTGCCCGGGCTACCTGCCGGCGTCCGACCTCGACACCGACCACGAGCGCTTCATGGCGTTCGGCCTGGGCTACACCCGCGGACTGCTGCAGGCCGCCGGCGTGCAGCCCACCGGCGCGCGGCCGGCCCGCTAGGCGACCGCTAGGCGACGGTTCACCGGCAGCCCGCTTCAGGCCTCGGCCAGCAGGCGCCGCTCCTGCAGCGCGACGCGGCGCGCGGGTGCGCCGGCCGGCGCTTCCAGCGCCTGCACTCCGTCGGACAGCTGGAACTGGCCCACCACGCCGGCCAGGCGCTGGGCCTGCTCGCGCAGCGACTCGGCGGCGGCCGCCGACTGCTCCACCAGCGCCGCGTTCTGCTGGGTCATGCGGTCGATGTCGTCGACCGCGTCGCTCACCTCGCCGATGCCGGTGGTCTGCAGGCTGGCCGCGTCGCTGATCTCGCCGATGATGCCGCCCACCCGCTTCACGCCGGCCACGATCTCGTCCATCGCCGCGCCCGCGTCGCGCACCAGCTTCACCCCGCCGTCGACCGCGGTCACGCTGTTCTCGATCAGGCCCTTGATCTCCTGCGCCGCCTGCGCCGAGCGCTGCGCCAGGTTGCGCACCTCGCTGGCCACCACCGCGAAACCGCGGCCCTGCTCGCCGGCGCGGGCGGCTTCCACCGCCGCGTTCAGCGCCAGGATGTTGGTCTGGAAGGCGATCGAGTCGATCAACGCGATGATGTCGTTGATGCGCCGGCTCGACGCCGCGATGTTCTGCATGCTGGCCACCGCCTGCTGCACCACCTCGCCGCCGCGGGTGGCCGCGCCGCTGGCGGTGGTGGCCAGCGCATGGGCGGTCTTGGCCGACGACGCGGTCTGCTGCACGTTGCTGCCCAGCTCGGCGATCGACGCCACCGTCTCCTGCACGTTGCCGGCGGTGTTCTCGGTGCGGTTCGACAGATCCTGGTTGCCGGCGGCGATCTCCTGGCTGGCGCTGGCGATGCTCTCGCTGGCGTTGCGCACCTGGGCCACCATCGCGCCCAGCCCGTCCTGCATGCCGGCCAGGGCGCGCTGCAGGTCGGCCAGCTCGTCGCGCCCCTCGACCGCGATCGGCTGCGACAGATCGCCGCGGGCGATGGCCAGCGCGGTGTGGCGCGCCTGCTCCAGCGGCCGGCAGATCGAGCGCATGTTGGCGAGCGTCAGCGGCACCACCGTCAGCACCGCCACCAGCGTCACCACCGCGAACAGCATCTGGATGCGGCGCGCCATGGCGCGCTGCTCGGCGAGCATCGCCTCGGTCTGCGCACGCAACTGGGCGTCGAGGGCCACCATGCGCTTTTCGGCCTCCTCGAACACCGCCACCGCGCGGGCGCTCATGCGGTTGGCGGTGGTCGCCGATTCGTAGCCGCCGGATTCCAGCTGGTTGGCGGTGGCGGTGAAGGTCTGGCGGTAGCGACCGATGCCTTCGAGCACGCCCTGCATCGCGGTGGCGTCGTCGCCGCCGCGCTGGGCGACGAAACGCTTGCCGGTGCTGTCGGCCCGGTCCAGCGCCTCGACCCAGCGGCTGCGCGCGGCGCGCACCCCTTCGGGCTTCTCGTACTGGATGATCATGTCCTTCTCGTTGCGACGGGCCGCCGACAGCGCGTCGCGCAGCTCGGCCATCTGGCCGGTCGCCACCGAGGAGGTGGAGATGAAGCCCTCGGCCTTGCGCTGGATGTCGCCCATGCCCCAGAAACCGCCGCCGCCCAGCAGGGCCACCAGCGCGGTCACCAGCGCAATGGCGCCGAACATGCGCACCCGGATGGTGTACCGACGCAAAGAAAACATCGACATGGCTGTTCCTCGAGATGCGCCCACCGCATGCGGTGGGCGAGAGCCGGAGGCCACCGAACCAGCGGCCGGGCTCAGATGTAAGTAATTGCGTATTCTGGCACCCGCGCTCCCGCAGCCGGACTAAGTTTCACTACCGGTCAGCCGGTTCCGTTAGTGAAACTCATGCGTGCGGACGCCAGCGGCGCAACAGCAGCGCGTTGGCCATCACGCTCACCGAACTCAGCGCCATCGCCGCGCCCGCCACCACCGGGCTCAGCATCCCGGAGGCCGCCAGCGGTATGCCGGCCAGGTTGTAGACGAAGGCCCAGAACAGGTTCTGGCGGATCTTGGCGCTGGTCCGCCGGGCGATGTCGAGCGCCGCCGCCACCAGCGCCGGATCGGGCCGCATGAGCGTGATGCCGGCCGCCTGCTGCGCCACGTCGGTGCCGCTGCCCATGGCGATGCCCAGGCGCGCCGCCGCCAGCGCGGGCGCGTCGTTGATGCCGTCGCCCACCATCGCCACCGGACCGTGCGCGGCCAGGCGCTGCACCGCCTCGACCTTGTCGGCGGGCAACAGGCCGGCATGCACCTCGTCGGGCCGCAATCCGATCTGCGCGGCCATCGCCTGCGCCGCCGCCGGGTTGTCGCCCGAGAGCATCGCCAGCCGTAGCCCGCGCTTTCGCAGGGCGGCGATCGCCGCGGCGGATTCCGGCCGGGCGCTGTCGCCGAAATACAGCCAGGCGCGCAGCCGGTGGCCACCGTCCGGCAGCCGCTCGGCCAGGCCGGAGACGGTGGCGGTCGCGCGGTCGCCGGGCGGATGCGCAGGCGGTCCGTCGCCGGCGCCCAGCTCGGCCATCCAGCGCGCGCTGCCGAGCAGGAATTCGCGCTCGCCGATGCGGCCCTGCAGACCCCGCCCGGGCACCGTGCGCAGATCGTGCGCGGCGGCGGGCACCACGCCGCGATCGGCCGCCGCCTGCGCCACCGCGCGCGCTAGCGGATGCTCGCTGCCGGCCTGCAGTGCGGCCGCCTGCGCCAGCAGGGCGTCGGCGTCGCCGCGGTCATCGCCGGCGTCGCCATCCACCGGATCGAACGCCAGCAGCCGGGGCCGGCCGGCGGTCAGCGTGCCGGTCTTGTCGAAGGCCACCGTGGCGATGTCGCGCGCGCTCTCCAGCGCCGCGGCGTCCCGTACCAGGATGCCGTGGCGCGCCGCCACGCCGGTGCCGGTCAGCAGCGCCGCCGGCGTGGCCAGGCCGAGCGCGCAGGGGCAGGCGATCACCAGCACCGACACCGCGTGCACCAGCGCGGTCTCCACCCCGACGCCCGCCACCAGCCAGCCGGCCAGCGTGGCCGCCGCGATCGCCAGCACCGCCGGCACGAAGATTTCGGCCACCCGGTCGACGGTGCGCTGGATCGGCGCCTTGGCCGTCTGCGCGTCTTCCACCAGCCGCACCACCCGGGCCAGCACCGTCTGCGCGCCGATCGCCTGCACCCGCACCGTCAGCCGGCCGTCGCCGTTGATGGCGCCGCCGATCACCCGGTCGCCCGGTCCCTTGTCGAGCGGCAGCGGCTCGCCGGTGAGCAGCGATTCGTCGGCCTGCGAGCGGCCCTCCAGCACCACGCCGTCGGCCGGGAAGCGCTCGCCCGGGCGCAGCACCAGCGTGTCGCCCACCAGCAGTTCGGCCACCGGCATCTCGACCTCGCGCTGGCGCCGCAGCACCCGCGCGGTCTCGGGCCGCAGCGCATGCAGCGCGCGGATGGCGCTGCCGGTCTGGCGCCGGGCCCGGCCTTCCAGCCATTTGCCCAGCAGCACCAGCGCGATCACCGCTGCCGACGCCTCGAAATACAGATGCGGCGCCATGCCCGCCGGCGCCCGCCACCACAGCCAGAGCGACAGCCCGAAAGCCGCCGAGGTGCCCAGCGCCACCAGCAGATCCATGTTGCCGCTGCGCGCCTTCAGCGCGGCCCAGCCGGCACGGTAGAAGCGCGCGCCCAGCCAGAACTGCACCGGCGCGGCCAGCAGCGCCCGCAGCCAGGGCGGCAGCATCGCGTGGCCGCCGAGCCAGGGTGCGAGCAGCATCGGCAGCATCAGCACCAAGGCAAGCGCCCCGCCGATCGCCACCGGCGCCAGCCCCGCCCAGGCCGGTGCCGCATCGGCGGCGGCCGCCTGCTGCGCGGAGCGCGGCTCGTAGCCCGCGTCGCGTACCGCTCGGCGCATGCGGGCCTGCCAGTCGGTGTCGGCGGGGGCGTCGGCAGCGAGGCGGATGCGTGCGGTCTCGGTGGCCAGGTTCACGCTGGCCTCGGCCACGCCGGGCACCGCGCGCAGGGCTTTCTCGACCCGGCCGACACACGAGGCGCAGGTCATGCCGCCGACCGACAGGTCGAGCGGCAGGGAAGGCACGGCGGTCGCGCCGGCTTGCGGAGATGCATCGTTCATGGCGCAAGACTAGACGTTCGTGCGGTGCGGCAGGGCAGGCGCGGACGGCGTCCTCGTGCCGCACCGGGTCATCCGCTCCGGCCGAGAATGGGCCTTCCGCCCCCAGGCGCATTCCACCAGGAGCTCTCCCATGCAGGAACGATTCCAAGTAGACGGCATGACCTGCCAGCATTGCGTGCGCGCCGTGCGCGAAGCCATCGAAGACCTCGACCCCGACGCCCAGGTGGCGGTCGACCTGCCCACTGGCCAGGTCGACGTCACTGGCACCGCATCGCGCGACAGCATCCGGGACGCCATCGTCGCCGCCGGCTACACGGCGGCCTGAAGGGCGGCCGGGCAGCGCCGCCCTTCGGGCTCAGAACGGGGCGTCGTCGTCCTCGGCGTCTGCGGCCTTGTCGGCGGCGGCTTTCTTCGCCGGCGCCTTCGAGGACGTCACCGCCACCAGCGGCGCCGGTTCGCCACCGGGCACCGACGGCATGCCGCCTTCGGGCATCTCGCCGCCCAGCGCTTCCAGCAGATCCGGCACCAGCTGGCCCAGCTCGCCGGTCGAGATCGCGGCATCGGCGTCGAAGCCGTCTTCCTTCTGGTTGCCGCCGCCCTCGAACACGCCTTCGAGGAAGGTGATCTTCTTGATCTGCATGCCTTCGGTCAGCACGAACGACACCCGGTCCTGCCAGGTCAGCGCCAGCCGGGTCGGCAGCTTGCCCTGCTCGATATGGGCGCGGATCTCCTCGATGTCGAGCGGATGCCGCGCATAGCGCACCACCGCTTTCGATTCGTCGCCGGCCTTGAGCTCGCACTCGCGGTCGACGCTGAAACCCGCCGGCGGCTCCTGGCTCACCAGCCAGTCCGACATCGCCGCGGCAGCGCTCTGCTGGGTATAGAGCGGCACCACCGTCACGCCGGGCAGCGCCTCGACCAGCGCGGTCACCACCTCGTCGGCGCGCGCCTGCGCCGAACTGCCCACCACCAGCCAGCCGGCCTGCGGATCGACCCACACCGGCGTCGCGCCCTGGCGGGTGAAGGCCATCGGCAGCAGCTGCAGCAGCACGTCTTCCTTGAGCTCCTTGCTTTCCTTGCGCCCGGGCTTGCGGCCGGTTTCCTTCTCGATCTGCGCGATGCGCTCCTCGAGCTTGCGGCGCACCACCGTGCCCGGCACCACCTTGGCCTCGACCATGAACTTCATGATCCATTGGCCGCCGATCGACTCGACCAGCGGCGCATGCGCTTCGCCGCGTGGCTCGACCCATCCGGCCGAGCGTTCCTGCGAGGCGCCGCAGGGAGCGAAGCGGGCCTTGTCCAGGCCCTCTTCGAGTTTCGGCAGGGCTTCGCTTTCCTGCGGGGCGATACGGTAGACGATGACGTTCTTGAACACTTTGGGGACTCGCAGATCGGGCGCGGCGAGCGTCGCCACGCGGTGAAAAACATATTGTCGATGCAGCCGTGTAACCGGCCGGCCCGGTGAGATTTACACAACCCTCACCCGCGCCGCACCGCGCTTTTACACGCGCGCCGGACACTGGCCTTCAACCTGATGCCACCCATGGCGACAGGGGTCTCTCCTCGAAGGAAATTCTCATGCGTCACAACTTCCGCACCATCGTTCTCACCGGCCTGCTGGCCTCCGCCGGCATCGGCTCGGCCTTCGCCCAGGTCCCGCCGACCGCCACCCCGATGCCCGCACCCCAGGCAGCACCCGCACCCGGCGGCGCACCGACCCTGCAGCGCGGCCCGGGCCGCATGGATCCGGCCCAGCGCGAAGCCCGCATGCAGCAGCGCTTCGCCGACATGAAGGCCAAGCTGCGCATCACCCCGCAGCAGGAAGGCGCCTGGACCAGCTTCACCACCGCCATGCGCCCCACCGAAGGCGCCGGCCCGCGCAGCGGACAGCGGCCCGACCGCGCCGAGATCGCCAAAATGACCACACCGCAGCGCATCGACTTCATGCGCGAGATGCGCACCCGCCACCAAGCCGAGGCCGACCGCCGCGGCGATGCGGTGAAAACCTTCTACGCATCGCTGACACCGGCGCAACAACAGACCTTCGACGCGATGCCGATGCCGCACATGGGCCGCCACCACGGCTTCGGCCACGGCGGTGGACCGAAGGGCCATGGCCCCCGCGGCGGCGGCAGCAGCACCCCGGGCGGCATCGGTGAAGCCACCCAGCCGTCGCAGCGCTGATACGCTTTCGACCGACAAAAGAAAAAGGGACCTTTCGGTCCCTTTTTTCATGCCCATTAGGGCTATCGACTGGCTTACGGACGAGCGGTCTTCTCGCCCATCGGGATGCCTTGCTTGCTGTGCACTGCGGCGCGCGCTGCGGGCACGGTGGCATCCTTCATCGGGGTGGCGTTGCCGCTCACCGTCGGGTTTTCGGCAGCGGGACGGCCGTTCGGCTGACCCTTGGGGCCGGTGGTGGTGGCTTCACCCATGGCGACGGTCTTGTTGGCCTTCATCTTGTTGGCCATGGCGGCTTCGCTCTTGACTTCGGCACGGGTGGTGTCGGTGGTCATGGGCGACTTGTCGGGCGGGTTGATCTGGCCTTGCACCTTGGTGGTGGCCTGGCCGGGCGACATGGTGGTCGGCACTTGGGCGGTGGCGAAACCGGCGACGGTCATCAGGCCGGCGAGCAGCAGGGAGGTCTTGATCTTGGTCATGGTGCGTTCCTTCGTTTTGTTGGCGGTAGGCCAGAAATCGGTCGGCATGCCGCCCGTGTTCGTAGCGAGTCCCGTCGTGAAAAGTATCGATTTCGGGACCTGTGTGGAGCTTAAGTAGCGCTCCCGCCACGACCTGCCGGACCGCGCGCCCGCGAACTGTAGGACCCAAACGCAACGCCGCTAGCGCGCTTTTGGCAAGCGGCGAATTGCTGCCTACACTCCCTGCCCACCGACCTTTCTTTTCCTGCCTCCGTGCAGACCACCGCTCCCCCGGATTCCGGGACCACCACATGAAGCACCTTTCCCTCCTGTCCACCCTCGTGCCGGCCCTGGCGCTGCTCGCCGCCGCGCCGGCGGTCCATGCCGATCCGTCGGTAACCGACGGCATCTATGCCCAGTACGGCCGCGCCGGCAGCAAGAGCGACACCAACGCCTACACCCTCGGCGTGACCCGCCCGATGAATTTCAGCAGCAGCCTGTGGGGCACCCAGGCCACCGGCTACTGGGATCTGTACGGCACCTACCACGTGTCCGACAACCCGCGCGGCGATGACTTCAAGACCTGGCTGGTCGACCTCACCCCCACCTTCCGCCTGCGCTTCGACGAAGGCCGCTCGAACTGGTTCGTCGACGGCGGCGTCGGCGTGTCCTATACCGACGTGCTCTACCGCAGCGACGTGAAGTCGTTCAGCACCCGTTTCAA
>JAKONS010000230.1 GCA_022701845.1 Burkholderiaceae bacterium | reverse complement strand
GGCGTGAGCTTCTCGCCCAGCAGCCGCTTTTCGTTGATGACCGACAGGACCACCGGCTCGACTTCTTTTTCCATTCAGCTGAATTCAAGGTGTTGGAGACCGCCGAAGTATGCCGTGCCGCCCGCGCCTGGCCGGATCAGCCGCGCGAGCGCCGTGCCTTGCGCGCCTGCGGCTTGAGTTCGTGCGGATGCAGGAAGAAGCGGTCGTTGTCGACCAGCCGCTCCACCGCCAGGTAGCGGAAGATCGCAATGGACGAGATGGCCGAAAAAACTCGGCATCGATCCGATCGACACCGGCGAGGTGCGGGTGCGCCGCATGCTGGCGGTGTGCGCCGCCGGCCGCATCCTCAACCCCGAGACGGCGTGCAGCCAGGTGATCGGCGCGATGACCAAGGGTGTCGGCGAGCTGGGCCTGTGCGGCGTCGGCGCGGCGGTGGCCACGCCATCTACAACGCCACCGGCGCGCGGGTGCGCGACTACCCGATCACGCTGGACAAGCTGCTGCCGCACCTGCCGGCCTACGTCTGATCGCGCCGTCACGGAGGCGCCGAGCGCGGCGGCGGGCGGCATGCTCCGCTGCCATCGCCCCACAACGAAAGAAACGACCATGCCCACGAAACCCCATGTCATCTGCCACATGCTCAGCCCGCTCGACGGTCGCCTGCTGGTCGACCCCTGGGCGCCGGAAGGCAGCCCGCTGCGCAAGGCGGTGCTCGACGAATACCAACGGCTGCACGCGCAATTCGACGCCGACGCCTGGCTGGCCGGCACCACCACCATGGAAGACTTCGCCGGCGGCCGGCCGTCCGCCGCGGGCGCTCCGGCCACCCCGCCAGCGCGACCCTGGCATGTGGCCGACCCGCAGGCCCGCAAGTTCGCCATCGGCATCGACCGCCACGGCCGGCTGCACTGGGACCAAAACACCGCCGACGGCGGCCATGTGGTGGTGGTGCTCGGCGCCTCGGTCGCCGACAGCCATCTCGCCGAACTGGCGGCCGCGGGTGTCTCCTACCTGGTGATGCCGGGCGACGACATCGACGTGGTCGCCATGCTGGAGGCGTTGGGCGAGCGCCTGGGCATCCGCACCGTGCTGCTCGAAGGCGGCGCCAAGATCAACGGCGCGTTCCTGAAGGCCGGCGCGGTCGACGAGATCAGCCTGCTGATGTGCCCGGCCATCGACGGCACCACCGGCCATCCGTCCATTTTCGAGACCGGCGACGAAGGCGTCGGCGCCCGCCTGGCGCTGGATCTGATCGGCGCGCAGCCGCTGGCCGCGGGCACGGTGCATCTGCGCTACCGGGTCGGCCGGGCAGAAGTCAGGGGAGAAGCCGCATGAAGTTCGATACCCCGGTATCCGCGCCGAACCCGATCGACCGGATGCGCGTCGTCGGCCAGCCGCTCGACCGCATCGACGGCCGCGCCAAGGTCACCGGCACCGCCCGCTATGCCTACGAGCAGCACGATGTTGCGGCGCGCCAGGCCTATGGCTACATCCTCGGCGCCGGCATCGCCAAGGGGCGCATCGTGTCGATCGACGCGGCCCGTGCCCGCAGTGCGCCCGGTGTGCTTGCGGTGCTCACCGCAGCCGAGACGGGCAGGCTCGACGTCGGCGGCTTCTATGTCGCCCGCCCGCTCGCAGGCCCCGAGGTGGACCACTACCACCAGGCGGTCGCCATCGTGGTGGCGGAGAGCTTCGAGGAAGCCCGTGCCGCGGCGTATCTGGTCGACGTGCGTTATGCCGCGTCGGCGGGCGCCTTCGACCTGGAAGCGGCGCGCGCCGGTGCGGTCGCGCCGGAGAAGGAGCCCGACACCGCGCTCGGCGATTTCGATTCGGCGTTCGCCGCGTCGCCGGTGCAGGTCGATTCGTCCTTCGAGGTGCCCGACCAGTCGCACGCCATGATGGAGCCGCACGCCACCGTGGCCGCCTGGCAGGGCGACCGGCTCACCCTGTGGACGGCGATCCAGCTGGTGAGCTGGGGCACCCGCGACATGGCGAAGGTGCTCGGCATCCCGAAGGACCACATCCGCATCGTCGCGCCCTTCATCGGCGGCGGCTTCGGCGGCAAGGGCTCGGTCATGGCCGACGCGGTGCTGGCCGCGGTCGCAGCGCGCGCGGTGGGGCGGCCGGTGAAGGTGGCGCTGCAGCGCGCGCTGATGTTCAACAACACCACCCACCGGCCGGCCACACTGCAGCGGGTACGCATCGGCGCCGGCCGCGACGGCCGCATCCTCGCCATCGGTCATGAAACCCTGTCGGGCAACCTGCCCGGCGGCTCCTGCGAGAAGGCGGCCAACCAGACCCAGCTGCTCTACGCCGGCGCCCACCGCATGACCAGGACCCGGCTGGCGGTGCTCGACCTGCCCGAGGGCAACGCGATGCGCGCGCCCGGCGAGGCGCCCGGCATGATGGCGCTGGAGATCGCCATGGACGAACTGGCCGAGAAGCTCGGCCTCGACCCGATCGAGCTGCGGGTGCTGAACGACACCCTGGTCGATCCGACCAACCCGGCGCGGCCGTACTCGGTGCGCCAGCTGGTGCGCTGCATGCGCCTGGGCGCGGAGCGTTTCGGCTGGCAGGCGCGCAACCCGCGGCCTGGGCAGGTGCGCGACGGCCGCTGGCTGGTCGGCATCGGCATGGCGGCCGCGCTGCGCGGTGCGCC
>JAKONS010000221.1 GCA_022701845.1 Burkholderiaceae bacterium | reverse complement strand
CATCCTTCATCCCGAACGACACCCGGCTCGGCGGCAAGCAGCGCATGCAGGTGATCACCGGCCCCAACATGGGCGGCAAATCGACCTACATGCGGCAGGTGGCGCTGATCGTGCTGCTGGCCTCGGTAGGCAGCTATGTGCCCGCCGCCCGCTGTCGGCTGGGGCCGATCGATGCCATCCACACCCGCATCGGCGCGGCCGACGCCCTGGCCAATGCGCAATCGACCTTCATGCTGGAGATGACCGAGGGCGCGCAGATCCTGCATGCGGCCACGCCGCACAGCCTGGTGCTGATGGACGAGATCGGCCGCGGCACCAGCACCTTCGACGGCCTGGCGCTGGCCGCCGGCATCGCCGCGCATCTGCACGACAAGTCGCAGAGCTTCACCCTGTTCGCCACCCATTATTTCGAGCTGACCGAGTTCCCGGCGCGCCACCACGCCGCGGTGAACGTGCATGTGAGCGCGGCCGAAACGCCGGGCTCGGTGCGCGGCGGCGGCGGCATCGTCTTCCTGCACGAGATCCAGCCCGGCCCGGCCAGCCGCAGCTACGGCATCCAGGTGGCACGCCTGGCCGGCATGCCGGCCGGCGTGCTGGCGCATGCCCGCAACGCGCTGGCGGCGCTGGAGGAAAAAGCGGTCGCCCAGCAGGCCCAGGCCGACCTGTTCGCCGCACCCCTGGTTACCGAAGCCGCCGGGCCCAGCCCCTTAGAATCCCGGCTCCACGAGATCGACCCCGACGCGCTCACCCCGCGCGAAGCGCTCGACGCTCTCTATGCCCTCAAGAAGCTGGCACTGCGCGACAGTCGCTGAACAGCCGCCGCGCCCGACGAAAGACCCCCTCCCCATGACCTATTGCGTCGCCATCAAGCTCAACGCCGGCCTCGTGTTCCTGTCGGATTCGCGAACCAACGCGGGTCTCGACCAGATCAGCACCTTCCGCAAGATGATCGTCTACGAGAAGCCGGGCGACCGCTTCATGACCCTGCTGTCAGCCGGCAACCTGTCGATCTCGCAGTCGGTGCGCGAAATCCTGCAGACCGAGCAGCTGCGCGAATCCGAAGACTCTGAGCCGATCACCATCTGGAACGCCAAGAGCATGTTCGACGCCGCCCGGGTGCTGGGCCAGGCGGTGCGCCATGTGTACGAGCGCGACGCCGAGGCGCTGCAGCAGTCGGGTGTCGAATTCAACGTGTCGCTGATCTTCGGCGGCCAGATCCGTGGCGAGGGCATGCGCCTGTTCCAGGTGTATTCGCCTGGCAACTTCATCGAAGCCACGCCCGAGACCCAGTATTTCCAGGTGGGCGAATCGAAGTACGGCAAGCCGGTGCTCGACCGGGTCATCACGCCCGAGACGCCGCTCGACGAAGCCGCCAAATGTGCGCTGGTGTCGATGGACTCGACGCTGAAATCGAACCTGTCGGTCGGCCTGCCGCTCGACCTGGTGGTGTACGAAGCCAACGCGCTGCGCACCGACAAGGTGATCGCGATCGACGCCGAGAACCCCTACTACCGCATGTTGCACAACAGCTGGGGCCAGAAGCTGCGCGAGGTGTTCGACAGCCTGGACGACCCGGTCTGGGATGACGCCCACACCGACACCCCGCTGAACGTGCCCGACGGCAAGACCAAGCCGCTCAAGAAGCTCACCAACCCGAACGAGAAGCTGATTTAGTTAGTTCCGTCGACGGACGGTCGCGCCACGGCGGCGGGCTGCGGCGCCCGTTCGTAGCGCAGCTCGCGGGTTTCGCCGTTGCGTCCCGGAAAGCCGTCGAACGCGGCTTTCGCCAGGTAGGGCACCAGGTCGGGCAGGTTCTCCATGCCGCCTTCGTACACCGCGGTCGCCTCGTACACGCTGGCCGCCGCCGCATCCTTCGCCGACCGGTCGCGCAGCTGCACCCGCAGGCGGCTGACCTGCAGGGTGCGCGCCACTTCCCGATCGCCCAGGTACTGGCCCCCGGCCATGTCGGCCGACCAGTAGCCCGGTGTCATCGTGCCGCCCGGCCCCGGCCGCGGCGGGATGAACACCCGGTAGTTTTGATAGACCGGCTGCAGCGACCGAACCGTGCGCTGCGATCCCTCGGCATCGACTTCCACCAGGAACCGTCCTGCCTGCCCGGCCGGCGCGGCTCGCAGTCCGAGCTGCTCCAGTTCCTCGCGCACATAGGCCTGGTAGGTCGACTGCTCCAGCTCCTTGCCCTGGTCGGCCGCATGCGGCGCAAAGGCGAATGTGGCGCCGGCGGCATCTGCCGGCCAGGCCTGGAAACGGGTGACCCGGGTGCCGACCATCGCGGTGCAGCCGGCGAGCCACAGCGCCGAGCCGATCAGCCCGAGGCGAGCTAGCAGCGCGATCGAACGCGAACGCCGAAGCGGTTTCATCGCGACGCTACCCACGCTGGCTGACCGATGCGCGCCTGCACCGGCTATCCGTTCCAGGCGACCAGCCCGCTCCAGGCGGTGGCCAGCACCACGATGCCGAACACGATCCGGTAATAGGCGAACGGCACGAAGCTGTGGTTGGCGATGTAGCGCAGCAGCCAGCGC
>JAKONS010000219.1 GCA_022701845.1 Burkholderiaceae bacterium | reverse complement strand
CCCCAGACCCTGCGGTAACTTTCTTTTTCGCAAAAAAAGAAACTCACGAAAGAAAATTGCTAGGGGACGAGCTGAACGCTCGGGTCGGGCCATTGCTTCGCTCGGCCCTGGGGAATAAAGTCGGTTTTATCCTTGGGTGCCACAGACGATTTGATTCTGCTTGCGTAACTCGTGTGCAACGACTTCGCTGCCGGGGGACGGGTCGGGCGCCTAGTTGATTGGCGCGGTGGATACCGGGCTGGTTCATTTTGTGAGCGGCGCCTCGTGCAGACTTAGCCGCCCGCCCGTTGTGCGCGCAGCCTCCCCAACATTCCCCAATCCGGTATCCACCGCGATAATCAGCGGCGCATTAATCGTCATCCGGCAGCGAAGTCGTGGCACCTTGGTTACGGAGGCAGAATCAAATCGTCTGTGGCACCCAAGGATAATACCGACTTTATTCCCCAGGGCCGAGCGAAGCAATGGCCCGACTCGAGCGTTCAGCTCGTCCCCTAGCAATTTTCTTTCGTGAGTTTCTTTTTTTGCGAAAAAGAAAGTTACCGCAGGGTCTGGGGGCGCGCAAGCCCCCAGCTCCCCTCTCGGAAAAAGAGAACAAACAAGAAAGAAGCAAAAGAACCTACCCCCCCACCCGCCGCAACAAATTAGCCAACTCCACCGCCGAGCGCACGTCCATCTTGTCGAACACCCGGGCCCGGTGCACCTCCACCGTCCGCACGCTGATGTCCAGCTGATCCGCGATCAGCTTGTTGGGCAGGCCCTCCACCACCAGCCCCATCACATCGCGCTCGCGCTCGGTCAGCTCCACCAGCTGCCGCCGCACCGCCTCCGCCTCCGCCTGCCGCGCCAGCACCTCCGCCGAGTGCTGCAGGGCACGCTCGATGCGGTCCACCAGCGCGTTGTCCGAGAACGGCTTCTCGCAGAAGTCGTAGGCGCCGCGCCGCACCGCGTCCACCGCCGTCGGCACGTCGCCGTGGCCGGTCAGGAAGATGACCGGCATCACCAGATGCAGGCCGCGCGCGACCAGCGTGTCGAACAGCGCCAGGCCGCTCATGCCGGGCATGCGCACATCCAGCAGCAGGCAGCACGGCCGCGACAGCGGCACCCCCGGGGCGCCGCCACCCGCGCCCGCGATCTGCTGCAGCATCGTCTCGAACGCCTCGGCGCTGGAAAACGTGTCGCTCAGCAGGCGGCGCGAGCGCAGTAGCCAGGCCAGGGCGTCACGCACGCCGGCGTCGTCGTCGACGATGAAAACGGTCGCATCAAGCGCGGAAACCACGGTCGCTGTCCTTCGTGCCGGCCGGCAGGGTGAAAAAGAAGACGGTGCCCGCGCCGCCGGCCTGCGGTGCGTGGCCGAGCTGGCCGCCGTGCTGCTCGATGACGGTGCGGCACAGGCTCAGGCCCAGGCCCATGCCTTCCTGCTTGGTGGTGAAGAAGGGCGTGAACAGCTGGGCCTCGACCTCCGGCGCGATGCCGGGGCCGCGATCGCACACGCGAAATTCGAGCCAGCCGCCGCGCGCGTCGGCCGGCGCGGCGCGCGCGCCGATCTCCAGCACCCGCTGCGGGATGCCGATCTGCGCCATCGCCTGCATGCCGTTGCGCGCCAGGTTGAGCAGCACCTGCTCGACCATGGTGCGGTCGCACAGCGCCGGCGCCAGCGCCGGATCGATGCGGATGCGCACCTCGACATTGAGCTTGCGCGCCTGCAGCCCGATCAGCGGCATGACCGCGTCGACCAGCGCGCGGGCGTCGATCGCCTCGCGCGACTGGTCGCGGCGGCGCACGAAATCGTTGACGCTGCGGATCACCCGGCCGGCGCGCTCGGCCTGCTCGCCGATGCGGCGCATCGCCATCGAGATGTCGCGCAGGGTGGCGGCGTCGGGCTGCGCGGCATGCGCCGGATGCGACAGCAGGTTGAGCGAGCCGGTGGCGTAGCTGGAGATGGCCGCCAGCGGCTGGTTGAGCTCGTGGCTCAGCAGCGAGGCCATCTCGCCCACCGTGGCCAGGCGGGCGGTGGCCTGCAGCCGCTCGGCGCTGGCGCGCGAGAGCTCCTCCACCCGGCGCTGCTCGCTCAGGTCGAGGAAAGCGCCCATCCAGCCGGTATGCAGGCCCTGGGCGTTGATCAGCGGCGCCTCGATGATGAGCACCGGGAACCGGCTGCCGTCGCGCCGCATGTAGATCGACTCGACCCCCTCCTGCGGCGGCGGCGCGGCCTCGCCGGCGATGCGGTGGGCCTGGCGGCGGCGGTTCTCGTCGACCCGCTCCGGCGGCCAGTAGGGCAGGTCGCCGTCGAGGCCCAGCAGCTCGTCGGCGCGCAGCCCGACCATCTTGCAGAAGGCCGGGTTCACATAGGTGATGCGGCCCTGCAGGTCGCGCGCGCGCAGGCCGGTGACCAGCGAATCCTCCATCGCCTTGCGAAACGCCAGCGCCTCGGCCAGGTCGTGCTCGGCGCGCAGCCGGCGCCGGTTGTCCTTCGACAGCAGCACCAGCACCGACACCAGCGCGATCGACATGAAGGTGACCAGTGCGGTCAGCACGTTGGGAAACACGCTGGGCGCGCCGTGCCAGCTGTCCATGCGCAGCACCAGCGCGGCGCCCGGCAGGTCGAGCAGCTGGTGCGCCGAGAACTGCCGGGTGCCGCGCCGCACCGAGCCGTGCAGCGCCGCCAGCCGGGTGCCGTCGGCCTCGGTGAAGGAGATGTCCTGGTGGCGGGTGATCTGGCTGCTGACCAGGTCGGCCAGGATCTCCTGCAGCGCATAGGTGGCGATCACATAGCCCGCCGCCTGCACGCCGCGTGGCGCCTGCGGCACGCACAGGTCGATCGCCTCGAAGCCCAGGCCGTCCTGGCGGCGCAGGAAGTAGCTCGGCGAATACATCGGCGTGCCGGTGCGGCGCGCGGTGGCGCAGGTGAGCGATTCCTCGTTGCTGCCGAGATGCTGCACCGGTGCCGGCAGCGGCGGCGGCCGGTAGGGGGTGACCGCCTCGTGCAGCAGCCGCAGGGAGCGGTCGCGCAGCTCCACCCGCACCAGTTCGCGCCGGTCGCGCAGCAGCTGCCGGGCGGCGGCCGCCCACACCTCGGTGGCCTGCGCGCCGCCGGCCTCGGGCGTGGTCGCCTGCAGCTGCAGCGCCTGCAGGCTCTGCAGGTCGCGCGCCAGCCCGCTGTGGATGTCGGCCACCGCGTCGGCCACGTCGCGCTCGATGCGGCTCTGCACCTGGCTGGCCTCGTAGCGGCCGGCCAGCCAGACCAGCGTGACCAGCATCGCCGCCACCAGCCCGATCAGCACCGGCCACAGCGACCAGCGGCGCCAGGCGAAGGCCCGCCGCGCCGGAAAGAACACGCCCGGCTGCAGCCGCGGCGAGGCCAGCGAGGCGAGCGAGCTCAGCGCGTGGAAGATGGACGGTTTCATGCCGGACGCCGTGGCGAGCGCGGTGGCGAGCGCGGTGGCGGGAAAGAAGGCGGGCGCATCGCGCGCGACGGCCTACAGCCGCCGGTGGTCGAGCGCCGGCAGCCGCCCGCGCACCGACGCGGCTTGCGCGACATCGAGCGACGCCAGCGCGATGCCGGGGCCGTCCTCGGAGCGCTGGGCCAGCACGCCGCCCCAGGGCCCGACGATCAGCGAATGGCCCCAGGTGCGCCGGCCGTTGGCATGTTCGCCGCCCTGCGCCGCCGCGGCGACGAAGGCCAGGTTCTCCACCGCCCGCGCCCGCAACAGCAGCTCCCAGTGGGCCTGGCCGGTGACATGGGTGAAGGCCGAGGGCACCAGCAGCAGGTCGCAGCCGGCGGCCGAATAGGCGCGGTACAGCTCCGGAAAGCGCAGGTCGTAGCAGATCGACAGGCCGACGCGCCAGCGGTGGCCGTCGCGCGAGGGCAGGTCGAACCAGGCGGGCGCCGCGCCGGGGCGCAGGGTGCGGGCCTCGTCGTAGGCCTTGTGGCCGTCGTCGAAGCGGAACAGGTGCATCTTGTCGTAGCGCGCCGCCACCGCGCCGTCGGGGCCGAACACCGGCAGGGTGTTGAACACCCGCGCCGGGTCGTCGGTGGCCACCGGCAGCGTGCCGCCGGCGATCCACAGGCCGTGCGTGCGGGCGGCCTCGGCCAGGAACGACTGGATCGGACCGCCCTCGCCCCAGGCCTCGGCATGGGCCAGCTTGTCGGTGTCGTGCTGGCCGAACAGGCAGAAGTATTCGGGCAGCACCGCCAGCTCGGCACCGGCGCGCGCGGCCTCGGCGATGAGCGCGCGGGCGCTGGCGAGGTTGGCGGCCAGGTCGGGGCCGGAGACCATCTGCAGGGTGGCGACTTGCATGGCGAAAAGATGGTTTGAAAAGCGAAGGAAAACGACGGAATTCGACCAGGAGCGGCGATCGCATTGTCGCCGCCCCCGCGCCGGCCGGCCTTCGCCCCGCGGTGCAGCATTTCGTCAGATTCCGGCCGGGGCCCCGCCGCAGCCGGGACGATGCGCCTCCCATTTCCAGGAGAGTCCATGTTCCACACCACCACCCGCACCGCGCACACGGCCCGCGACCCGTCTTCCACCCGCGGCGCGCAACGCAGCACGCCCGCCTCGCCCACCGACACGCACACCCCCACCGACACCAGCACCACCATCGACGCCAGCGGCGCGGCGACCGGGCACCGCCACGGCCTCGGCCATCTCCTGGATTGCCTCTGCCCGCGCCGCGGCCGCGGCCGCGACGACGCCGGCGACATCCCCCTGCAGGAGATGGTGCACGCCTTCGCGCCGCCGCCCGGCCCGCTGCCGCCCCAGCTGGTGACCGCGCTGCAGGACCACGAACAGGGCGCCCTCTACCGCTTCCAGCCGCCGGGCTTTGCCGAGCACGAGAGCCTGCTGGCCTTCGACCTGCCCGGGGTGCAGAACCGCACCCGCTACCACGAGTGCCAGAACGGCCTGCGCTGCGGCCTGCACACCCTCAACATGCTGGCGATGGCGATGGCCGGCAACGACTACCGCGTGCTCGCCTCGCGCGGCGAGCTCGACGCCTTCGTGCAGGGCCGCAAGGGCGGTCGCCCCGCGCCGATCAACGACTACCGGCTGGAGGACCTGCGCGATTTCCACAACACCGCCAGCCCCAGCGCACGCGCCGGCGGCGCCGCGCTCGGCCTGGTGCCCGCCGTGCTGCAGCGCGACGGCTCGCTGTCGTTCGCCGGCCCGCAGGGCGCGGCGCAGGCCGCCGCCATCGACGCCGCGGACGCGGTCGGCCTGAGCTTCGACATCGGTCGCAGCCCGCCGACCGGCGTGCGGTCGGTGCTGGTGTGCCGCAACGGCCCGGAGCGCTACGAGATTCGCGATGCGCGCTCGCACCTGCCGCGCTACCGGCATGCGCCGTCGATGTCGCAGGCGGTGGCCGGTTACATGACCGAGGTCGGCCAGCGTGGCGACGATCCGGCGGACGACGCCGCAGCCGCTGCCGGTGTAGGCCTGCACCTGCTGTTTCCCACCGGTGCGGCGATCGGGGCGACGCCCGCCACGCCGCGGCTGCCCGAGTCGCCGCTGACCCGCTGGTTCTGACGCCCGGCCCCGGGCGCGCGCGCCGCGTCAGCGCGCCCGGCCGCCCTGCTGCTTGACGATCTTCGGATCGGTCCAGCTGCCGGTGATCTCGAACTCCTGGGTGGTGGCGCGGATCAGCGGGCCGCGCAGCAGCGCCTGCGCCAGGAAGGTGCCCACGCCGAGCACCGGGTTCACGATGGTGGCCAGCAGCGAGGCGGTGCCGGCGTTGATCTCGGGCACCACCACCACCCGCAGGTCCTGGGTCTCGCGCCGGATGTCGGCGCTGCCGTCCATGCGCACCGTGGCCGCCACGCCCTTCATCACCAGCGGATCGGTGCGGGCGATGCCGTCGTCGATGCGCACGTCGCCGCGCACGTAGTCGAAGGCGAAACCCTCGCTGAACACATCGCGGAAATCCAGCGTCAGCCGGCGCGGCAGCGATTGCAGCGACAGCACACCGAGCAGCTTGGCCAGGCCGGGGTCGGCCTTCAGGAACTGGCCGGTGGCCACGTCGAGGTGCAGCCGGCCGTCCATCGAGGCGTAGTCGGGGCTGAAGGGCGAGCCCTGCCAGTCGACCTTGCCGGCCAGTTGCCCGGCGCCGTGGGCGATGACGCCCGACATGCCGAGCCGGCCCAGCAGCGCGCCGGTGTCGCGCAGGTCGAGGCGGAAATCCAGATCGGTGCGGCGCGCCGCGCGCGGCGTGCGCCGGCCCCAGCGGCCGGTGGCGGCGAAGGTGGCCTCCGGCAGGGTGATCTGCAGCTTGTCGAGCCGCCATTCGGCATCGCGGTTGATCGCCTGCACCTCGATGCGGCCCAGGTGGCGGCCCTTGAGCTGGAAGTCGTCGACCACGATGTCGAGCGCCGGCATCGCCGACACCGCCGCGCCGGGGCGGGTCGGGTCGCGCGAGCGCTGCGAATCGTCGGTGAGCGATTCGACATCCTGCGCGGCGCTGTCGGGCACCTGCAGCCGCGACAGCCGCGCCAGCAGGCGGGCCTGCCGGCCGGCCGCCGCCTGGTGGTATTCCAGGTATCCGCCCAGCTCGCGCGCATCGACATTGGCGCGCCACAGGCCGTCGGCATAGGAGCCGCCCACCACCACGTCGTGCAGTTCGCGGCCGGCCGCGGTCAGGCGACGGGCGCGCAGGGCCAGGGTGTCGGGCAGGTAGTCGGCGCCCTCGGAGCGGCGGCTGGCGGGCGTCGCCGCCGGGGCCGACGCACCCGCCGGCGCCTGTTCGCCGACCTGGGCGATGACCGCGCGCCAGGCGTCGACATCCAGGGTGTCGAGCCGCACGTTGGCGGCCACGCCCTCGTCGGGCAGCGGCGCCTGCTCGCCGGCGTCCAGGCCGACCGCCAGGCTGCCGGCCAGCACCTTCGGCGTCGGCTCGGCGAGCGAGCGCAGGAAGCGCACCGCGACCACGTCGCCGAGCGTCATCGTCACCTCGTCGCGCCCGGGCTGCGGCAGCAGGCGGGTCTGGAAATGCAGCGGCAGGCTGCTGGCCGCGGTCTTGCCGAGCGGCGCCGGCAGCGCGAGCGCCAGGCCCTGCAGACTGCTGTCGACCGATACCTCCGGATGGCCGTCGACGATCGAGAACGCCGCGCTGTAGCGGGTGCCGCCCGACGCCGATGCCGCCAGCCGCGCCACCGCGCCCAGGCCGGTCGCCTCGCGCAGGCCCTCGGCGGTGAGCGAGCCTTCGGCGCTGAGGGCCAGGCGCGGCGGGCCGCCGGGCGCCGCCGCGGCCGGGTCGCGTTTCATGCCGCCGGCCATGCGCACCTCGCCGCCCAGCATGCGGGCCTGCACGCCCTCCAGCGAAAAGCCCGATTCGCTGAACGCCACCGTGCCGCGCGCCGATGCCAGCAGCGGCGCGGTCGGCGTGATGCGCAGGTCGTTGCCGGCCAGCACCAGCGCGCCGCGCACCTTGCTGGCGCGCAGCTCGCCGATCGGCAGCGACAGGCCGAGCTGCAGCTCGGCATTGCCGGTGGCCTCGGCGCGGGCCAGCGCGCGGCCGGTGAGCGCGCCCAGCGGCGCCGCCGCCACGGTGTCGACCATCTCGGCCAGCGGCCCGCGGGCGCGCACCTGCAGCGCCACCACCGGGTGCGACAGATCGGGAATGCGGGCATCGACCCGCAGCACGTCGATGGCGCCGGCCTGCAAGGCGGGCGTGGCCGCGCTGCGGGGCGCCGGCGGCTCGGCGCCGCGTGCGCCGGTGGCCCGCATCGAGTCGGGCGATTCGAGCCTGCCGGTGGCGTTGCGGATCTCCATGCCACGGCCCTCGAACACCAGCTCGCCGTTCAGCCGCACCAGTGCCGGCCAGGGCAGCGCGCCGGCGGCCTCGATCTCGGGCGGCGCATAGGCATAGGTCACGTCGCGCAGCTTCGCGCCGATCTGGAACAGGCCCTGCTTCTGGTCGGCGAAGGGCATGTGGTGCAGGTCGCCGCGCACCCGGAACTGCGCCGAGGTGGCGACCCCGGCGCTGATCGCGTCGCGCACATAGCGCCGCACCTCGGGGCCGATCGTCTGCGGCAGGTAGCGGTACACCCGGGTGCCGTCGGCGCGGCTGAGCGAGCCGCTCAGGTCGAGCACGCCGGGCATGCGCTGGGCCGGGTCGGCCGCGTCGGCGGTGTGCCAGGTGGCATTGAGTTCGCCGGCGGCGTCGCGGTTGGCGAAGGACGCCTGCGGCACCTGCACCGCCAGCCGGCCGTCGGCGCCGCGCTGCCAGCGCAGGTCGGCCTTCAGGGAATCGAACGGCACCGTCGATTCCTCGAACACGCCCGGGAAATCGAGTGCGCCGTCGTGCAGCACCACCCGCGCCGTGCCGCCGGCCTGGGTCAGCGCGAAATCGACATCGGCGCCGCGCACGCCGGGCTGCCCGAGCGGCGGGTGGGCATGGCGATGGCCCTGGGGGTCCTTCGCCCGCAGCGCGGCTTCGGCGGCCACCGCGGCGGCGCGGTGGGCGGCGTCCGGCGGCAGCGACGCCACCGCCAGGCCGGTGACCCGGCCGCGGGCCTGGAATTCGCGCGCGCTGTCGGCGGCGTCGGCGATGTCGTCGGCGACTTCCGCGTCCCATTCGGCGGTCAGGGATTCGAGCAGCCCGCGCGGCGCGCGCTCGGCCAGCGCGCGCTGCGCCCGGGCGCCCAGCGGCAGGCCGCGGGCGATGCCGGCCAGCGATGCCAGGTCGAGCCGGTCGGCGCCGAGCGCGGTGTGCGCCTTGCGGCCTGGCTCGGCGCGGCGGTGGGTGAGCGACAGGTTGCCGCCCGGCCAGACAGTGCCATCGGCGGTGGTGAGCGCCAGGTCGCGGGTGGCCACGTCGAAGCCGTCGGCGCCCCGGTGCCCGGCCACCCGCCCGGTCAGCCGGCGCAGCACCAGCGCCTCGGGCGCGGCGGCGAAACGCATGTCCAGGCCGGTCAGCGCGACGTCGAGCGTGGCGCCGGTGATGCCGCCGTCGGCCAGGTCGGCCCAGGCGCGCAGCGAGCCGGTGCCGGCGGCGTGGCGGATGCCGAACAGCGGCCCCGGCGGCGGCGCACCGGCACCGGCGGGCATCGGCTTTTCGACCATGTCGCCCAGCTCGTCGTAGAGCCGCGCCAGGTCGATCTTCGGCAGGTCGACATGCAGCGGCCCGTTCCAGTCGCGCCAGTTGCCGGAGCGCAGCGACCACAGCGGCTGGTCGAAGTCGCCGACCACGGTGAAGCGCTCGCCGCGCTCGGCCGGCGGCGTGGCCTGCAGGCGCATCGCGTGGTGCCAGCCGCTGTTGCGCAGCAGCAGATCGACCTGGGTCAGGGCCAGGGTGGGGCGGGCGGTGCGTTCGTCGGTCCAGCGCAGGGTGCCGCCGCGCACCACGATCTCGGCCTGGGAGAACAGCCAGTCGGCGCCGTGGCCGCGCTCGCTGCCGCCGGTCGCCACCGGCTGGCCGGCCACCAGCAGGCGGCCGTCGGCGGTGCGGCGCATGTCGAGCTCGGGCGCCTCCAGGTAGATCTGCTCGAAACCCAGCCGCAGCAGCGAGCGCGGCGAGAAGGCGGCCACCGCCAGCGGCAGCCGCAGCGCGGTGCGGCCCTGCGCGTCGAGTACCTGCACGTCGCCCAGGGCGAAGGTGGGCAGCAGCCAGCCGGCGCGCGCGGTGAGCGAGCCGATGCGCACCGGCGCCCCCAGCAGCCGCGTGGCTTCGGCCTCGGCGCGGGGACGGAAATCGGCGATTCGCGGCACAATCCAGCCGTGAATCGCGCACCAGGCGATCACGAGACACAACCAGGCGGCAGACAACGACCAGAAGATCCCGCCCGCCACGGCAGCAGTCGCCTTCAAGGCCCGCGAAGGGACCTGCTTCTCTGTCGGTTCGGTCATGTGATGGGGCTAACGCTCGGCATGTCGAACCGGCTCTTCGACCCGGTACAAAACCCCCGGATCGTCGTCAAAAATTGCTTGGCATGTCCTCAGGAATTATGACCGCCACACCGCACGGGGACCCGTTCGACGAACATGCTGTTGCGCCTGCGGGCGCCGCCGGCGCGCCCGGTGCGGGCGGCCTGGCCGAGCATTCGCGCCTGGTGCAGCGGCTGCGCCGCCGCTACGCCGACCTGCTCGGGCTGCTGGCGCCCGGCGCGCCGGTGCGCGCCGCCATGGCCGAGACGCTGCAGGCGCTGCGCGACCGCGGCTACGACACCAGCGCGGCGGTGCGCATCCTGCGCCAGCTGGTGATGGAACGCCTGGCCACCCTCGACTGCGACGCCCAGGCGCCGCTGGCCGACGTGGTGCGCGGCGTCACCGAGCTGGCCGAGCTGGTGCTCGACGCAGCCTGCACCGATGCCTTCGCCACCCTCGACGCCCGCCACGGCGCGCCCGCCAACCCGGACGGCAGCCGCTGCGAGTTCTGGGTCGTCGGCATGGGCAAGCTGGGCGGGCGCGAGCTCAACGTGTCAAGCGACATCGACCTGGTCTATGTCTACGAATGCGACGGCGAGACGCCGGGCGACGCCGACGGCCGCGGCCGGGTGTCGCACCACGAGTACTTCGCCGGCGTGGTCAAGACGATCACTCAGCTGGTCGGCGACGTCACCGAGCACGGCTTCGTGTTCCGCGTCGACCTGATGCTGCGGCCCAACGGCAGCGCCGGGCCGGCCGCGGTGTCGCTGGCCGCGCTGGAAGAGTATTTCGTGGTGCAGGGCCGCGAGTGGGAACGCTTCGCCTGGTTCAAGAGCCGGGTGGTGGCGCCGCGCGCCTGCCTGGGCGGCACCGCGGTGCAGGGGCTGCGCCAGGTGGTGCTGCCGTTCGTGTTCCGCCGCTATCTCGACTACAGCGTGTTCGACGGCCTGCGCAGCCTGCACCGGCAGATCCGCGAACACGCCACCCGCCGCAGCGCCGGCAAGCCCGAACGCGCCAACGACGTGAAGCTGTCGCGCGGCGGCATCCGCGAGATCGAATTCACCGTGCAGCTGCTGCAGGTGGTGCGCGGCGGGCAGTTCCCCGAGCTGCGCCACCGCACCACCCTGGAAGCGCTGCGCCGGGTGGCCGCCGCCGGCCTGATGGACAACGAGACCGCGCAGGCGCTGGCTGCCGCCTACACCTTCCTGCGCCGGGTCGAGCACCGCATCCAGTACCTCGACGACCAGCAGACCCACGCCCTGCCGGTGGCCGACGCCGACCTGGAATGGCTGGCGCGCAGCCTCGGCTACCGCGAGCTGTGCCCCTTCCTGCACGACCTGGACGCGCACCGCGAACGCGTCGCCCAGGAGTTCGACACGCTGCTGGGCGGCAATGCCGGCGGCTGCACCGGCAAGGGCAGCTGCGGCCGCGCCGCCAACGCCCCGCCCGATTTCGACGCCCTGCTCGAGCGCC
>JAKONS010000201.1 GCA_022701845.1 Burkholderiaceae bacterium | reverse complement strand
CCTCGGCCACCTTGATGCTGCTGGCCTTGTGGGTGCCGGCGGTGATGATCTCCCGGTACAGCCGGTCCACGGCTTCCGCCACCTCCGGCGTGCTGCCGCTGGTCACCTTCTTGATGCTGGGCAGGCGGTGTTCCTTGTCGCCGGGGTTGATGCGCTCCGGGCTGTAGCCGCAGAAGAAGTCGACGTTGAATTTCTTGCCGCTGAAGCGTTCGAGGATGGGCACGCACACCTCCTCGGTGGCGCCCGGATAGACCGTGGATTCGAAGATCACGACGGCGCCCTGGCGCATGACCTTGCCGACGGTCTCGCTGGCCTTGACCAGCGGCGTCAGGTCGGGGCGGTTGGCGTTGTCGATGGGCGTGGGCACGGTGACGATGAAGACGCCGCAGTCGCGCAGGTCGTCGCCGTGCGACGTGAAGGACAGCTGCGATGCGGCCTGCAGTTCCTCGGCCGTGGTCTCCAGGGTGCGGTCGTGCCCGGCCTGCAATTCGGCGATGCGCCGGGCATCGATGTCGAAGCCGACGACCGGGCGCTTTTTCCCGAATTCCGCCGCCAGCGGCAGTCCGACGTAACCCAGTCCGATGATGGCGATGGGCGATGAATGGCTGATGTCGTTCATGGATGATGAATTGGAGGAAATTGAATCCGTGGCCCGGCGATGGCCGTCGGCTATTGCTGCGCGGCGCTGCGGATGCGCGGCATCTGGTCCTCGAAATAGGCCAGGCCGGCGCGGTCGAAGTTGAAGGTCCGGTCGAGCATCGACACGTTCGCGCCCACGCCCTGGGTGGTGTTCAGCACGTTGGACTGCTCGCGCACCACGGTCTCGATGCCGTAGGACCAGCGCGGATTGCCCACCACCTGCACGGGGTAGGTGGGCGACATGTCCTTGCGCGGGGTCAGCGGGATGGACAGCTCGATGCCGGCCGACGTGCGCCCCTGGGCCGCCCATTCGAACTTGGTGTGGCGCACGTAGAGGCTGACGGCGACGTCGTCGAACCACTGCTTGATGCCCACGCGCACGCCCCGGTCGTTGTAGAGGAACTGGCCGGCGGCGGCCTCGAAGTAGGTGCGCGTGGGCGTGAAGGCGTAGCGGTAGTTGGCCAGCGCGGTGCGCGAATTGATCGGCAGGTTGGGGTCGTAGTACGTCACGCGCTGGAAGCGCCCCGCCTCCACGCCGAACTTGTGCCGGCCTTCGCCCGGCTCCCAGCGCAGCTCGCCGTAGTGGCCGCGGTAGTTGGCGTCGATGCGGCCGGTGGCCACGTGGGCGGTCAGGGCGGCGGCGCCCCAGCGCTCGGCGGCCTGGCGCACCTTCTCGGGGTTGCGGTGGTCGCTGCCGCCGGTGACGCGCACGAGCTGGCCGAGCAGGCTCTCCACCGGCACGCGGAACATCTGGTGGACCATGTAGCGGTCGGTCTGGCTGACGAAGCGGCTGTCGCCGAAGACCTGGCCGGGCTTGTAGTCGTTCGATTCGTGCAGCGGCGTGTTGCCCGCCACCTCGGCCCAGGCGCCGCGCCACAGCGGCTGCTGCAGCATCGCGCGCAGGGCCAGCGAATGGTCGAACACGCCGTATTCGGTGGCGACGGCGCTGCGCAGCACCGGCTGCAGGATGACGCGCGGCGTCGCCCAGCTCGGCGCGCGGCCCTCGACCACCCAGCGGGCGTCGGCCAGCAGGGTGTCCAGCGCGGTGGTGCCGGGGGTGTAGAGCTGGCCGGCGGTGCAGCGCGGCGGGCCCTGGGCGATCCATTGCGCGAGGCAGTCGGCCTGCCCCGTCACGCCGACGATGGCGAGCTGGCGCTGCGTCAGCACCAGCCGGTAGCCGGCGCGCTGGCCGGCGAGCTGGCGCGCGATCACGCCCAGCGCCACGCCCAGGCCGTCGGCCGTGTTGGCGTTGTAGGTGGCGTTGTTCAGGCGTACGGCGATGGCGCCGTCGCCCGCGCGGCCGACGGCGATGTCCTCGAAGCCCTTGGCGCGCAGGGCCTCGCCCAGCGCCACGAGCTGCGCGTCGGCGACCGGGGCCACGGCCGGGAGGACGGCGTCGGTGCGGGCCATGGCGTCGGCGGCGGCCTGGGCCTCGGCGCTGATGCCGATGCCCGGCGGCGCGATGTTGACCAGCGCCGACGGCGGCGGCTTGGCCTCGACGACCCGGGGGGCGAGGTCGGCCACCAGCGGGGTCTCCGAGGCCGGCAGGCCGCGCGTGGAGAACGCCGGGCGCGGCGCCGCGGCGCCCTCGCCCTGCGCCGCACGCGATGCGGGCGCCGGCGCGGCGGTCGGCACCTTGAAGAGCGGGATGTTCAGCCCGAGGCTGACCCAGCCGCGCGCCGAGCCCTGCGTGCCGCCGCCCGGCACGGCGATGCGGTCGTCGCCGTGCAGGCGCACGTTGGCGCCGACGTGCGCCTGCCAGCCGGCGGGCAGCCACGTGGCCGGCGCGTAGACGCGGGCGCCGGCCCAGGCCTTGCTGTCGGCGTATTCGACGTGCGTCTGCAGCCACGGCAGCGGGCGATAGGCGGCGCTGGCGAAGGGGCCGTCGAGCGGCGTGCTGACGTTGGCCGCGCCGCGGCGCCGTGCCAGGCCGGCGGAGAGGTCGAACTGGTCGACCGGGCGGTACGTGAGCACGCCGTAGACGGAGCGGAAGTTGCCGGTCTGCCCGCCCAGGTCGGTGGCGCCGGCGGCGATGTGCCAGCGGTTGTCGCGGTCGAGCGGCGCGCCGGCCTTGAAGTTGAACGAGAGGTCGCGCAGGCCGCAGTTCTCGGTGTAGCAGTTCACCCCGAGCGTGTTGGCGGCGACGCGGCCGGAGATTTCCAGGTTGGGCAGCAGGCCGAAGCCGGCCACGACGTTGTGGCCCCCGGTGCCGTGGGTGCGGTCGACCGGCGCGCCGACGACCTCGTTGTCGTAGGCCAGCCCCAGCGTGCCCCATGGCAGCAGCGGCGCCGTCGGCGTGACCGACAGGCCGGACATGCCGCTGGCGTTGAGCGTCGGCGCGAGCTGCGCGACCGGCTGGGCGAACGCGGGCGCGATCGCCCCCACGAGACCGGGCCACACCAGCAGCGCGCCGACGGTGGCCTTGACCCGGAACACGCCGGTTTCACAGGAGGGTGACATGGGACGGACGGACAAAAGAAAAAGGGCAGCTTCGGAGCTGCCCTGGAAGGCTCATCGATTCGGCGACGCGTCCTCAGCCGCCCGTGCCGCCCGTGCCGCCGGTTCCGCCGGTGCCACCCGTGCCGCCCGTGGCCGTGCCGCTCGCCGGCGTGGCCAGCAGGTCGCCGGCCGCCTTGATCAGGGCCAGGATGGTCGTGCGCAGGCTGCCGTCGGCGTTCTGGATCGTGGCGGCGAGGTTGTCGAGCACCTTGTCGAGATCGGAACCGACGACGAAGGTCTGGCCCTCGAAGTTGCCGGCGGCCGCCAGCGTGGCGGTGGCCTGGGCTTCGGTCTGGCCGGAGGCGATCAGCTGCGCCTTGATGACGTTGAGCACCGAGTTGCGGAAGCTGGCGACGGCCGTCGACGACGACACGTTGGCGGCGAAGGTGCTGTCGCCGCGGATCTTGGAGATGAACTCCTGCAGCGTGAACGACGCCGAGCCGCTCACCGAGGCGGCCAGCACGGTCTGCACGAGCAGGTCGGTCAGGGGCGTGAAGTTGGCCGTCGAGTTGGTGAACAGGATGCCGCGGTAGACCAGGGTGCCGGCCGTGGCCGTGCCGATGCACGGGTAGACGACGGCGGTACGGCTGGTGGTGAAGGTGCCGTCCGCGGCGGACGTGCCGGTCAGTTCGGCACCGTTGGCGCAGGACAACTGGATGGTGGCGTTCGCGATCGCGGCGCCACGGGCGACCGTGCCATTGACCGACACGCCGGCACCGGCGCCGTTGCTGCCGCTGCCGCCGTCACCGCCGCCACCACCACCGCAGGCCGTCAGCGCCAACGCGGCCAACGCGGGAACAGCGATCTTGGCCACTGCCGATTTCGAGAATGATGAAATCAATGTACTGCTCCAGTAAAACAAACAATCAATTGGCCAACTGCAATTACATCTTTAGTATTACATTGACAGTTGGTAACGTTTTGAGTGGGCAGTGTATCAGTAGGAATTCACGAAAAGAGCGAGTTTTAGACGGAGTAATTCCAAATATGGGAACTGTGGCGAATTGGTAACGGCAAATCGATATGCTGGAGATCCAAGACGCGTACATTGGTATGCACCTCTTCTCTTTCTGGAAATGGATCTCTCATGGCCCCGGCAACGATGCAGACCCGCAAG
>JAKONS010000191.1 GCA_022701845.1 Burkholderiaceae bacterium | reverse complement strand
AGCGCCAGGAAGCCGAGGGTGACGAAGGCCACCGCGGTCACCACGTCGGTATAGAGATAGCGACGCAGCGTTCTCAAGCCGGCGCTCCGGTGGCGGCGGACGAGGCGCCGGACTGGAACATGCTGCGCCACGACCACTGCGCATGGCGCTTGGCCAGCAGCAGCAGGCTGGCCGCCAGCACACCGCCGTGCAGCACCAGCAGGAAGCCGCCGAAGCTCACCCGGCCGCTGACGATCCAGCCCTGGCCCAGGTTCAACAGGTTGTAGTAGACGATGAAGGCGAACAGGGCGAACACCAGGTTGCCGCTGCGCCCGGCGCGCGGATTCACGCTGGAGAGCGCCAGTGCCATCACCACGAAGTTGAAAGCGGCGAGCGCCAGGCCCACCCGCCAGGCCAGCTCGGCGCGGTGCACCGGTGTCGGCTCGCGCAGCAGGCGCAGGGTGGAGCGCGAGCGCACCGGCACGTCGTCCTGCGCCAGCGCGCCGGCGGTGCCCAGGCGGTTGCCGAATTCCTTGAAGTCGCTGATCTTCAAGCCGGGTTTGGTGGCGCTGCTCTCCAGGCGCTGGCCGTCGTTGAGGATGGCGAAGCGGTCGTCGCCGATGGTGGTGAGCCGGCCGCTGCGCGCCGAGGTGACCACGTCCTGGCCGTTGTCGCTGGCGGTGATGAACACGTTGTTGGCGGTGGCCGCGCCGGGCGTGTCCTTGTCGATGAAGAACACCCGGTTGCCGCGCGCGGATTCCTGGAACTGTCCCGGCGCGATGCGTTCCAGATCGCCGCGGCGTTCGTAGCGGTCCTTCATGTCCTGGATCTGGCCGTTGGCCCAGGGCCAGACGCCCAGCGACAGCACCGCCACCGCGGCCAGGATCGGCCAGGAAAAACGCAGCAGCGGACGCAGCATCGCGCCCAGGCCGCGGCCGGCCGACATCCAGATCACCATCTCGCTGTCGCGGTACATGCGCGACAGGGTGCCGACGATGGAGACGAACAGGCTCAGGGCCAGGATGGTGGAGAGCTGCGACAGCACGGTGAAGCCCATCACCATCAGCACGTCCGACGGGTTGACGCTGCCCTTGGAGGCCTGGCCCAGCACCCGGATCAGCATGATCGTCATGACCACCGTGGCCAGGACGACCAGGGTGGCACCGAAGCTGCGGCCGAGCTCCTTGCGCACGGAGGAATGGAATAACATCGGTTCGGTATCGAGAACGAACTGCGGATTATGGACTTCCAACTCAAGACACTGGACACCGCAAGGGCGGCTATCGAGAAGGCCGACGCGCTCGTCGTGCTGGTACCCGACACCTTCGCGCCGACCGGCGACGACACGATCGCGGCCACCCTGGCCGCTGCCCGCACGGCGGGCGATTTCGAACCCAAGCCCGGCAAGCTGCTGGCGCTGTACCGGCCCCCGGGCGTGGCTGCGGCGCGTGTGGTGATCGCCGGCGCCGGCGATGGCCAGCCGCAGGCGGTGCGCCAGGCGGTGACCGCCGCGGTGTCCAGCCTGAAGGCAATGCCCGGCGTGCGGCGCATCGTCGTGCTGCTGCCGGCAGGCATGCCCCAGCCCGGTGCCGCGGTGCGCGCCGCGGTGAATGCGGCGGCCGACGCCTGCTATGTCTACACCACCACCAAACCGAAGGCCGACGCACGCCGCATCGAGCGCGTGGTGGTCGGCGTGGCCGCGGCCGATGCGGCGTCGGTAAAGACCGAATTCGACCATGCGCGCGCGCAGGTCGTCGGTGTGGAATTCGCCAAGGAATGGGGCAACCGGCCGCCGAACCATGCCACGCCCACGCTGCTGGGCGAGGCCGCGAGAACGCTCGCCAAGTTCCCTCGGCTGAAGGTCGAGGTGCTGGGTCCGCGCGAAGTGTCGCGGCTCGGGATGGGCTCGTTCATGGCGGTGTCCCAGGGCTCCGAGGAAGAACTGCGTTTCATCGTGCTGCGCTACGAAGGCGGCACCAAGGGCGAGGCACCGGTGGTGCTGGTGGGCAAGGGCATCACCTTCGACACCGGCGGCATCTCGATCAAGCCGGCCGGCGAGATGGACGAGATGAAGTTCGACATGTGCGGCGCCGCCAGCGTGCTCGGCACCTTCCGCGCCCTGGCCGAACTGCAGCCCGCCATCAACGTCGTCGGGCTGATCCCCGCGGCCGAGAACATGCCCGACGGCCGCGCGCTGAAGCCGGGCGATGTCGTCACCAGCATGAGCGGCCAGACGATCGAGGTGCTCAACACCGACGCCGAGGGGCGACTGGTGCTGTGCGACGCGCTGACCTATGCCGAGCGCTTCAATCCGCGCGCGGTGGTCGACATCGCCACGCTCACCGGCGCCTGCGTGGTCGCGCTGGGCGGTGTGCGCAGCGGGTTGTTCGCCACCGACGACACCTTGGCCGCCGCCCTGGCGACCGCCGGCGACACCGCCATGGACCTCTGCTGGCGCATGCCGCTGGACGACGACTACGCCGACGGCCTGAAGACCAACTTTGCCGATGTGGCCAACGTCGGCGGACGGGCCGGCGGTGCGGTCACCGCCGCCAAGTTCCTGCAGCGCTTCACCAAGAAATACCCGTGGGCGCACCTCGATATCGCCGGCAGCGCCTGGAAGGGCGGCGCGGTGAAGGGCTCGACCGGCCGACCGGTCGGTCTGCTGCTGCAGTACCTGGTGTCGCAGGTCGGCGTGTCGGCACCGGCGCCGCAACCCGTCGTGGATGCGCCGGCACGCA
>JAKONS010000178.1 GCA_022701845.1 Burkholderiaceae bacterium | reverse complement strand
GCCGTCGCGGTCGAGCGCCGCCACCCGCGCGCCCTGCGCCGCATAGCGTTCGGCGATGCGGCGGCCGATGCCGCGGGCGGCGCCGGTGACGACGACGAAGGGTTTCATGGCGTGGGCTGCTGCTTGGCTTTAGGCCTGCAGGAAGGCCAGGGTGCGCGCCTGCGCCAGGGTGGCGGCGCCGCTGTCGTGGTGCTCGCCGCCCGGGCGGGCGAAGGCGTGGTCGCAGCCTTCGTAGACATGCGCCACCATGCGCGGCCGCTTCTCGGCTTCTTCCAGGATCACCGCCCGGGCCGGCGGCGGCACGAAGCCGTCTGCGCCCGCGATGTGCAGCAGGCAGGGCGCGCCGGCGGCGGGTGCGGCCGGCAGGTACTGCTCCAGGCCGACGCCGTAGTAGCTGACCGCCGCGGCGATCGGCGTCTCGAACGCCATCCGCACCGCCAGCCGGCCGCCCAGGCAGTACCCGAGCGTGGCCACCGAAGCACCCGGCGTGCGGGTCTCGAACCACTGGCGCGCGGCGTCCAGGTCCTTCACCGCCAGGTCCTGGTCCATCGACATCATCAGGTCGATGCCGGCCTTGAATTCTTCGGGGCGGGTGGGGTCGAGGTCGACGTTCGCCTGCTGGCGCGCGAACAGGTCGGGGCACAGCACCTCGAAGCCGAGGGCGGCCCATTGTTCGGCGGCTTCGTGCATCGCGGCATTGAGGCCGAAGATTTCCTGGATCAGCACCAGCGGCCGGGCGCCGGGCTGGGGGCTGGCGACATGCAGCGCGGGCAGGGCGAAACCGTCGGGGGTGGTGAGGGTGACGATGGGCATGGAAGTGTCTCGGGGTCTGAGTGAAAAAAACCAGGGTGGAGGGAGGAGGAATCGATGCGCGCCCGACATTCGGCGCCTCAGGGCTTGCGCTCCGTCGAGAGCTCGATGGAGATCACCGTCGGGTCGTGCAGCGACCGCACGTATTCGACCAGCGTCCCGTCGGCCGCATGCAACCAGGCGCACACCTCCAGCGCCGGCGCGCCCTCGGGCAGGCCGAGCGCTGCGCTGGCCTCGGCCGGCATGGCGCAGGCGCGGATGCGGTGGCGGATGGCATGCACCGCCAGACCGTAGACCCGCTCCAGCAGGGGATACACCGCATCCACCTCGTCCTGCAGGAAGGGTGCGATGCCGGCATGCCGGTTGTCGACGAACACCGTGGTCCAGGTCGACAGCGCCTGCTGGCCCTGCATATGGCGCACGCCTTCGATGCGCAGCCAGAAGCCGGTGGGGCAGGGCAGGTCGTGCAGCTCGGGCCAGGCGTGGTGCGGCTCGGTGGACACCCGCTGGATGCGCATCGCGGTCTGCCCGGCGAGGCGCAGGATGTTGTCCATGCCGTCCATGCGCTGCACATAGGTGGCGGCCGGCGCGGTGGCGATGACCCGGGTGCCGACCCGGCGGATGCGGCTGATGACGCCGGCCTTCTCGACGATCTGCAGCGCCTGGCGCAGGGTGACTCGGCTGACGCCGAGCTGGGCGGCCAGGTCGAGCTCCTTGGGCATCACCTCGCCGACCGGAAACTCACCGGCCTCGATGCGTTTCAGCAGCTCGACCGCCACCCGCTGGTAGAGCGGGCTCTCGGCAGCGTGCGCAGTAACGGTTACGGGGGGTCTCATAGGTTAATACCTGAATATTAGGTAGTAACCTTTGATCTGCCAAGCCGAATTTTCGGCTGGGGCGTCGCTGCGTTAGGACGCGACGTATGCGTGGAGTGTCAGCCCTAGGCCTTGTCCAGCACGTCGAGAAAGGTGCGGCGCCACCAGTGCACGTCGTACTGGCGAATGCCGGCCAGCAGCTTCTGGTGCCGCTGCTGGCGTTCCTCCAGCGGCATGCGCAGGGCGCGCTGCAGGGTTTCGGCGGTGCCCTGGGTGTCGTAGGGGTTCACCAGCAGCGCGTCCTTCATCTGCTCGGCGGCACCGGCGAAGCGCGACAGCACCAGCACCCCGGGGTCGGCCGGATCCTGCGCCGCCACGTATTCCTTGGCGACCAGGTTCATGCCGTCGCGCAGCGGCGTCACCAGCCCGACCGCCGCAGCGCGGCACAGGCCCGGCACCCGCTTGCGCGCCACGTTGCGGTGGATGTAGCGGATCGGCATCCAGTCGAGTTCGCCGTAGTCGCCGTTGATGGCGCCGCAGAGTCCTTCGAGCTCGACCCGGATGTCGTTGTACGCATCCACGCTCTCGCGGGTGGGCGAAGCGATCTGGATCAGCGTGGCGCTGTCGCGGTTCTCGGGATAGAGCTTCAGCAGTTCGCGGTAGGCGCGCACCCGGTGCGGAATGCCCTTGGAGTAGTCCAGCCGGTCGATGCCCAGCAGCAGGCGCCGCTTGGCGTACTCCTCCTTCATCCGGATATAGGTGTCGCGGCCCTCCTTGGCATGGGTGAGGGCGGCAAACTCGTCGACGTCGATGCCGATCGGGAAGGCCTGGCAGGTGATGGTGCGGCCGAAGGCGTGAAAGCGGTGGTCGCCCAGGGATTCGGCGCCCATCTCGGCCTCGGCATAGCGGCTGAAGTGGGTGGCGTCGGCCTCGCTCTGCAGGCCCACCACGTCGTAGGAGAACAGCGAGCGCATCAGCCACTCGTGCTGCGGAATGGCCGCCA
>JAKONS010000169.1 GCA_022701845.1 Burkholderiaceae bacterium | reverse complement strand
CAGGCCAATACCCGCGGCGAAGCCAAGCATTCGCTGGACAACTTCACCGAAGCTGCCGGCAAGGCACGCTAATCGTCCATGCCCCGGCCATGCGGCAGCTCGCGCTGTTGCATGGCCGCGCGTGCATCCAGCGAATTTCTTATTGCTCGGCGGTAAAGACCGTCATATGAGTAGGGCATACTGCGCCGGTTTTCCCGATGCGCGGAATGCCGGGATGCGAATACCGACGTTCGGAATTCGTTGATTTCTCAGAATGCGGACTTGTCTAGGTCCGCGGGTGTAGCGATGATGTCGACTTTAAATATCCCGAGCCTCGCGCGGTGGGTGGCTCCGTTGTGTCTCGGTGCATTTGCCGCCGGTTTTGGCAGCGTTGCGAATTCCGCAGCACAGGACCATCCGCTTTTGTCGGGCATGCCCTCGTACAAAATCGATGCGGACGAGGTAAACGAATACGGCAAATATCCCGGCCAGCGGGTGTTCATGTGCGCGCCGTCGCGGCAATGCAATGCCACCGACCCCGGTTTCGGTGCTGACGGCAAGTTGATCGCTGAAGGCAAAACCACCATGCTGCGCTATGCCAACCAGGGCAACGGGCAGACGCTGGCGGTAGCCCGCAACTACGAAAACGCGGTCAAGGCCGCGGGCGGGCGCAAGCTCACCTGGCAGGACGGCTATGAAGGCGAACAGGTGTTCCTGGTCGACAAGGCAGGCCGCCGTACCTGGATCGTGCTAGAAAACTCTTACAACTCCAGCTACAAGCTCACCTTCATCGAAGCCAAGGCGATGGAGCAGGTGGTGAGCGCTGGCGAACTGGCGGATTCGATCAAGAAGCAGGGTTTCGCCACCGTCTACCTGAATTTCGCCAACAACAGCTCTGCCTTGCAGGCCGACGGCCAGCAGACCGTCGCGCAGATTGTGTCGCTGATGATGGCCGACAAATCGCTGCGCCTGTCGATCCAGGGCCATACCGACAACGTCGGCAGCGCCGCGTCGAACAAGACCTTGTCGCAGGCCCGCGCCGAAAGCGTGGTGAAGGCGTTGGTGCAGGCCAAGGTCGACGCCAAGCGGCTGGAAGCCAAGGGCTTCGGCAGCGAGGTGCCGGTGGCCGACAACCGCACCGAAGAAGGCAAGGCCAAGAATCGCCGGGTGGAACTGGTCAAGCTGAAATAACCAGGCACGCCATGCCACGCTATTCCTCCGCCCGCCGACAACAGCCCGCAGCACGCGGCCGCGAACAGGGCCAGGTACTGGTCTGGTTCCTGGCGTTTGCTGCCACGCTGGCGGTAGTGTTCGCGGGCGTCTACAGCGTGGGCCAGGTGACGTCGGAAAAGCAAAAGGTGGTCAACGCAGCCGATGCCGCCGCGTATTCGGGCGCGCTGGTCGAGGCGCGAGCGCTCAACCTCACCTCCTATACCAACCGTGCGGTGAGCGGCAACGAAGTGCTGATCGCCCAGCTGGTGAGCCTGGATTCCTGGACCTCCTATATCGAGCGGGCCACCGACACCTACCAGAAGGAAGCCAACGCCCTAAGCGCGATTCCGTATATCGGCGTGGTGTTCAAGGCGCTCGCAGTCACGCTAAAGGCAGCTAACACGGTGGCCAAGCCGCTGAGCAAGGTGGTAGACCAGACCACCTCGGCGGTGGTGCAGACCTGGGAAGCCCTGTACCGCGTCTGGTACACCGGCGCGATCGTACCGGCGTTCACCCCGCCGGTGATGGCGCTGGCGGTCAATACCACCGCGTCGGGTGTGCTGGCGCAGAACGTCGCCACCCAGGGCGGCCGCATCGACGCCGCGCCCCGGCTGCTGCACGCGACCGAAGTGGGTGCGCTCAACCAGCTGGCCTGGCGCAACCTTATCACCCGCTACGAGAAATCGGGCACCCACGGCACGCCGAGCGACAACCGCAAAACCGCCGCCGACTTGCTCCTGGCCTCGCTCGACGATTTCTCGCGCGAACGGCCCGGCTCCAAGACGCCGATCATCGACACCATGTTCGGCACCAATTCAATTTGCGTGCCGCCCGCGGTGAAGATCGGCTCGGAAAAGCGCGGCACCACCAAGCTGGTCGGCTACGACCGCTGGGAAGCCCAGGACACGGTCGAATTCAAGGTGAAATTCGGCGTCAGCCCGCTGTGCGAATGGGGCAAGGGCCAGAAAGGCGTGGCCCAGGGCTGGGGCCGCGCCACCGCCGACGCTAACGGCAGCCGGGGCAACCGCCTGCGCACCGACGGCAATGCCGGCGACTTAGCCTATAGCGCCAACCATGCGAACCGCGGCTATACGGGCATCAAGGAGCTCTACGACGTGCGCCGTGATGCCAACGGCCGCCCGACGACTGAGGAGAGCTCCGTGGTGGTCGTGGCCGGCAAGACCGGCAGCGCGGTGCGCACCAACGAAACGCTGGGTTTCACCAACCGGCCGTTGGAGGGCCCGACCGGCTCGCCCGACCTGAAGGCCGGCTTCGCCAAGGACCAGATTTCCGCAATTTCCCAGGCGCGCGTTTTCTTCGAGCGGCCGGAGCGCAATGCCCGCGACATCACCGGCGGCACCCTGTTCCGCGCTGACAACGCCAAGGAATACGCCAGCCTCTACAACCCGTACTGGCAGGCCCGGCTGACCGAGCCTTCCGCCGCCACCCGCGCCGTGATCTACGGGGCAGAGGGCCTGAACCCCGGCCTAGCGCTGCTTGCGCAGTAGCGCGGCAGCCGCCCGCGTACCCCACCCTCTTTTCGTAGCTGATTCCGCTCCCGTACCCATGAACCCGCTTCCACTCCGCTCCCCGAATTCCCCCCTGCCGCACCGTCGTGCCGGCTGGCTGCGCTCGGGCGTACTGGCGGGATGCGTCGTCGTCGCGGCCTGCTCGCCCAAGGCCGACGGCGCCGCGGCCGCCAGCCCGGCCGGCGCGTCGGGCGGCTCCGGCGGCAAGGACGCGATCACGCTGGTGCGCGAGAAGCGACATGAATTCCCCGCCAAGTACATCGCCGCGATGCGCGAAATTCAAAGCCG
>JAKONS010000159.1 GCA_022701845.1 Burkholderiaceae bacterium | reverse complement strand
GGTCGTGGTCGGTGTCGGTGGGTGCGGGCAGGCGCGGGCGTCAGGCCAGCTTGCCGGCGATCTTGGTGTCGGCGCCGGCGGCCAGCTTGTTGTCCTTCACGCTCCACTCGAAGGGCAGGGTGCTTTCCAGGGTGCCCTTGTTGCTCTGCGGCTTGTAGCCGAAGTAGATGTCCTTGAAGACGAATTCGACATCCTGGTTGAGCGTGCCGTCCTCGTTGCCCTTGTTCGAGACCTTGGTCACATAGGCGTAGTCGACCTGCACCTGCAGGTAGGTGACCGGGCCGGCGCCGGTGGTCTTGAGCATTTCGATCGTGATCAGGTCGTAGTGCTGGCCCATGACGATCTTGGTCATCAGGTCGGGGCCGGCGATGTCGAAATAGCGGCTGATCGACAGGTTGCCCGGGGCGGCCTTGCCGATGGCGGCGCCGGTGCCCTTGGCCACGCTGGTCTCGGACTCGATGTCCCAGCTCCAGTCGGTGATCTCCATCCAGCCCTTGTCGCCGGAGTGGGTGGACTGCAGCGACTCGCCCTTGGCGACGCCGGAGAATTTGATGAATGCGTTACCTGGCATGGTGGTTCTCCCTTACTTGCTGATCTTGAGAGCGAAGCCGTCGAGCTTGTTCTGGGCGGTGGCCACGTTCCAGAAGAACTCGCGGTAGCCGCCGTTGACGAACTTGCCGTCGTTGCCCTGCTGCTTGTAGCCCACGGCGATCTGCTTGAAGACGAACTCGACGTCCTGGTTGACGGTGCCGTCCTCGGCGCCCTTGCTCGACACCTTGGTGATGAACACGTCCTTGGCCGCCAGCTCGAAATACAGCTCGGGCTGGTCGCCGCCGGTCTGCTTGAGCATGTGGATGCGCGCCACCGCGAAGTGGGTGCCCTTGACGATGTACTGCATCAGCAGCGGCGACGACTTGTCGTAGTAGTGCGAGAAGCTCAGCACGCCCGGCGTCGGCTTGCCGACCGAGGCGCCGGTGCCTTTCAGGTGGCTGGACTCGGCTTCGACGTCCCAGCTCCATTCGCTGATCTCGATCCAGCCTTCGGTGCCCATGTGGCCGACCTGCTGGGATTCCCCCGGCGCGTATTTCGAGTCTTTCTCGACTTCGAATCTGATGAACAAATTACCTGGCATGTTGTGGCTCCAGTGAACGTAAGTTGATGGTTCTGGCTAGTTGGCGCGGCGCCCGGCGACGGGTCAGCCCTTTTCCGAAGGCAGCTTGGAGACCAGGCGCAGCGATACCGACAGGCCCTCGAGCTGGTAGTGCGGCTTCAGGAAAAACTTCGACTGGTAGTAGCCCGGCGCGCCCTCGACTTCCTCGATGACCACCTCGGCGGCGGCCAGCGGCCGCTCGGCCTTGGTCTGCTCGGTGCTGTTGCCCGGGTCGCCGTCGACATAGCGGGAGATCCAGTCGTTGAGCCAGACTTCCATCGCGTCGCGCGTCTTGAACGAGCCGACCTTGTCGCGCACCATGCACTTCAGGTAGTGGGCGAAGCGGTTGCAGGCGAACAGGTAGGGCAGGCGGGCGGCCAGCGCGGCGTTGGAGGTCGCGTCGGCGTCGTCGTACTCGGTGGGCTTCTGCAGCGACTGGGCACCGATGAAGGCGGCGAAGTCGCTGTTCTTGCGGTGGATCATCGCCAGGAAGCCGTTCTTCGACAGCTCGGCCTCGCGCCGGTCGGAAATCGCGATCTCGGTCGGGCACTTCATGTCCACGCCGCCGTCGTCGGTCGGGAAGCTGTGGGTCGGCAGGTTCTCCACCGCGCCGCCGGACTCGACACCGCGGATGCGCGAGCACCAGCCGTAGGTCTTGAAGGAGCGGTTGATGTTGGTGGCCATGGCGTAGGCCGCGTTGCACCAGGAGTACTTGTCGTGGTCGGCGCCGGTGGTGTCTTCCTCGAAGTCGAAGGCATCGACCGGGCTGGTCTTGGCGCCGTAGGGCAGGCGGCCCAGGAAGCGCGGCATGCACATGGCGAGGTAGCGCGCGTCGTCGGACTCGCGCAGCGAGCGCCAGGCGGCGTATTCCGGCGTGGTGAAGATCTTGGTCAGGTCGCGCGGGTTGGCCAGCTCGCCCCAGGAATCCATCTGCATCACGCTCGGCGCGGCGCCGGTGATGAAGGGGGCGTGGGCGGCGGCGGCGATCTTGCTCATCTCGCCCAGCAGTTCCACGTCGGGCGGGGAGTGGTCGAAGTGGTAGTCGCCGACGATGGCACCGAAGGGCTCGCCGCCGAACTGGCCGTATTCCTCTTCGTAGAGCTTCTTGAACAGCGGCGACTGGTCCCAGGCGGTGCCCTTGTAGCGCTTCAGGGTCTTGCCGAGGTCCTGCTTGGAGATCGCCATGACGCGGATCTTCAGCGTCTCGTCGGTCTCGGTGTTGTTGACCATGTAGTGCAGGCCGCGCCAGGCCGATTCCAGCTTCTGGAAATCGGCGTGGTGCAGGATCAGGTTGACCTGCTCCGACATCTTCTTGTCGAGCGCGGCGATCATCGCCTCGATGCTGGAGACGGTGTCGGTGCTGATCAGCTTCACATCGGCCAGCGCCTGCTGCGCCAGCACCTGCACCGCCGATTCGACGGCCGACTTGGCCTCGTCGGATTTCGGCTTGAATTCCTTGTTCAGCAGCGACGCGAAATCGCTGCCCTCGTAGGTCACGCCGGCGAGGGCGCTGCCTGACTGGGTTGCTTGTTCTGCCATGGGTAAAGCTCCGGTGTCGGGGGGTTCAGGCCTGGTCGGCCGGCTTGGCCGAGGCGCTCAGCGATTGCAGCAGGGCCGGGTCGTTCAGCACCTTGTTGATCAGCTCCTCGGCGCCGCCCTTGCCGTCCATGTAGGTGACCAGGTTGGACAGCTGCTGGCGCGCTTCGAGCAGCTTGCTCAGGCCGTCGACCTTGGCGGCGACCGCGGCGGGCGAGAAGTCCTCCATGTTGTCGAAGGTGAGGTCGACCGACAGGTTGCCTTCGCCGGTGAGGGTGTTGGGCACGGTGAAGGCGACGCGCGGCTTCATCGCCTTCATCCGGCTGTCGAAGTTGTCGACGTCGAACTCCAGGAACTTGCGGTCGGCCACCGCCGGCAGCGGGTCCTCCGGCTTGCCGGCGAGATCGGCCATGACGCCCATCACGAAGGGCAGCTGGATCTTTTTCTCGGCGCCGTACAGCTCGACGTCGTATTCGATCTGCACGCGGGGCGCGCGGTTGCGCGCGATGAACTTCTGGCTGCTGCCCATGGTGGATCTCCGCTAGGTCTAAAACAGGAAAGTCGGGCGCCGCGGCGAGCAGGCGAACCGATGTCGGGGGAAGGAAAGGGGTGGGTGCTGCATGGCCGGCGGCCGCTTACGCGTCCTCGTTGAGGCTCTCGGGATCGACGCCCATGATCCGGGCGATCTCGGCGACCGCCTCCGGGGCCAGGTCCTTGACCAGCTGCAGGAAATTCTTGTCGATCAGGCGCTCGGCCCGGCGCAGCAGCAGCTGGGCGGGGCTGGTGGGCTCGTAGCGGTCGAGGTAGGCGCAGACCATCTGGATGGCGCGCACCGCGTCCTTGCGGTTCTCGATGCTGGTCATGCCGCCGCCGGAGCGCCGCGCGGCCGCCGGGGCGCGGGCCGGCGGTGCCGCGTCGGCGGCGCCGCCGGCATCGCCGTCGTCGGTGGCATCGCCCGCGTAGCCGCCGGCATCGGCGTCGTGCGCATCGCCTTCATCGGCGTCGTCGGCGGCGCCCTCAGGCTGGGCGGCATCGGCCGAGGGCACCACGCCCTGCACCGCGGTGAGCATCAGGCGCAGCGCCTTCACATCGACCGCGGCATCGGTGCCGAAGCGGTCGTTCATCAGGCTCTGCAGCGCCTTCAGGGCGGTGAGCGATTCGTCGAGCGCCACCCGCACCCGCTCGGTCAGGGGCGGGTATTCGCCCAGCATGCCCTGGATCTGGCCGGGGCTGTGGTTGGGCTCGTCGGGCCGGGGTGCCAGGCGCTCCAGGGCCACTTCCACGTCGCGCACCCGCAGGCCGCCCAGGCGGCGATCGACCACGATCTGCGCGTTGCGCACATCGCCCAGCAGGCCGTCGAGCGAATCGAGGCTGCCCAGCGCGCTGATGCGCGCGAAGGTGTCGCCGTCGTCGGGGTCGGGGCGGGGATGCAGGGTGTCCCAGAAGCGGTCCATCAGGCCGTGCAGCAGCACCAGGCCGGGGGCCAGGCCTTCGAGGCCTTCCAGGTTGACGTTGGCGCGGCACCAGAGCATGGCCACCCGCAGGTCGCGGGTGCGCTCGAACAGGCTGACCGAGAGCTCGCGGGTGAGGGTCCACGACGGCGGCTCCGCGGCGCCGAACTGGGTCTCCGGCCGGCCGCTGGCGGCCTGGCTCAGCTCCAGCGACGTCGGGTCGTACTCGAGGTCTTCGCCGGTGGTGTCTTCGGCGAGCGGTTCCAGCCACCCGTCGATCGCCGATTTATCCATGTAAGCAATCGATCATGTGAAAGATACCGATACCGACGACACGATGGGCATAAGCAACATGAGCGCCGCGTTAGTGGCAGACAAGAGCTAATTAAGTGCCGGCAATGTAACACCATGCTGTCCCGTTTTGGCACAATTTCAGCGCACTCCAGCGTCCCAACGGACCCCTCCACAGACCTGTTTTCAGAGGAGAACTCGTGTTCATCGCGCTGTTATCGCGCACCGCGCTGCGATAGCGAGGGTTTATCCGGACATCTGCAAGGCATATTTGACTTTTGCGCTGATTCTTCTGGATTAATTCGCTGAAAAACCTCTGCCGGATGGCGAAAAACAATTCGCAGCGGCACAATTCGTAGCATCGACCGGCCTCGTCCGCGCCGACGGCACGTCTCCTCCTTCACCGAGTCGGACGCTGTGTTCCACCCGACCCGACGGACCGAGAGACGAGCGCTGCAGTGATCGACCCGCGACCTTCCGAAGACACCGAAGACGACCGCACGAAGATCGTGACCGGCGCGCCGCGGACGGCCCCGACCGCGGCCTTCGACGGCACGCCGGAAGACGCCACCGTGATCCGCCCGCCGGGCATGTTCGCGCCGACCGGCACCGGCCGGCCGCCGGTGGCCTCCGCGGCGGCGCCGGGCGAGCACCACGACGCCAGCCTGCTGCCGATCGGCAGCCGTGTCGGCGAGTTCGCCATCACCCGGGTGGTGGGGCAGGGCGGTTTCGGCGTGGTGTACGAGGCCTGGGACCACACGCTGGAGCGCTCGGTGGCGATCAAGGAATACCTGCCCTCGTCGCTGTCGACCCGGCAGGCCGACGGCGGGGTGGTGCCGCTGTCGGAGCGGCACCGCGAGACCTTCGAGCTGGGCATGCGCAGCTTCATCAACGAGGCGCGCCTGCTGGCCCAGTTCGACCATGCCTCGCTGCTGAAGGTGTACCGCTTCTGGCAGGAGCGCGGCACCACCTACATGGTGATGCCGTTCTACCGCGGCGAGACGCTGCGCGAGGCCCTGGCCGAGCGCACGAAAGCCTCCGGCGGGGTGGCCGAGGACTGGCTGCTGGCCATCATGGACGGCGTGACCCAGGCGCTCGGCGTGATGCATGCGGCGCAGTGCTTCCACCGCGACATCGCACCCGACAACATCCTGCTGCTCGAAGGCAGCGGCCGGCCGGTGGTGCTGGATTTCGGCGCGGCGCGCCGGGTGATCACCGACAAGACCCAGGCGATGACGGTGATCCTGAAGCCGGGCTACGCACCCATCGAGCAGTACGCAGAGATGCCCGACATGTCGCAGGGCCCCTGGACCGACGTGTATGCGCTGGCCGCGGTGATGCATGTGGCGGTCACCGGCAAGTCGCCGCCGCCGTCGATCGCCCGGATGATGTCCGACAGCTACCGCCCGCTGGCGGGCAACGCCGAGCTGCTGACCCGCTACAGCCCGCAACTGCTCTCCGCCATCGATGCCGGCCTGGCGGTGCGGCCCGATGCGCGGCCGCAATCGATGCATGCGTTGCGCGAGATGCTGGGCCTGGCGCCGTCGCCGGTGGCCGACGGCGCCACGGTGCAGCTGTCGGCCCCGGGTGCGCCGCTGGCGCGCGGCACCACCCGCATCGCGCCGACGACCGCGCCCGCCGCCCCCGGCAAGGCGGCATCGGGTCGCGGCAAGGGGATGCTGGTGGGCGGCGCGGTGGCGGCGGTGCTGGTCGCCGGGGGCGCTTTCTGGTGGATGGGCCGCGGCGCGGCGCCGGCCGCGCCGGTGGCAGCGGCGGCCGCCGGCGCGCCCGCGGTGGTGGTGCCGACGCCCGCGCCGGCGCCCTCGTCGCCGGTGGTGGCGGCGCAGTCGCCGCGGTCCCCGCTGCAGTCGCTGCAGGCGCTGGCCGCCGGCGCGTCGCCGGCGTTCGGCGTGACCGCGGCGCCGCAGAAGGCCGAGGTGTCCATCGGCCGCGACAAGCTGGGTTTCAGCCTGCGCAGCAGCCGCGACGGCTATGCCTATGTCTACATGCTGTCGAGCGGCGGCGAGCTGTTCCTGATGTTCCCCAACCTGCTCGACAAGTACAACAAGGTCACCGCCGACACCCCGCTGAACCTGCCGCGCGCCTCCTGGCCGATGAACTCCGGCGGGCCGGCCGGCGCCAACGAATTCGTGGTGGTGGTGAGCGAGCAAGAGCGCGATTTCGGCGCCACCGGCATCGAAAACGACGGCGTGTTCCCGCAGTTCCGCCTGCCGGTGCTGGCCGCCCTGGAAACCGCGCGGGGCGACGGCCCGACGCCGTTGCTGGGCAAGCCGGTCTGCGCACCGGCGCAGGCGGGCTGCGCCGATGTCTACGGCGCCGCCGCGTTCCGGATCACCGAGAGATAACCCCGGGCAGGATGCGGGCCGACGGGCCCGGCCGGCCGCGAACCGAAGGCTTCCATGTTCCGCACTGTCGCTTCTTCCGTTTCCGTATCGTCGGCGCCCACGTCGAACCCTGCGGCGGGACCGCTGCACTGGGCCGCGCTCGCGGTGCTGGCGATGTCGCTGGCCGCCTGCGAGACCAACCCGCCGGTCGCCGCCGCACCGGCCGCAGGCGGCCCGATCGTCATCGGCAGCGCTGCGCCGGGCAGTGCCGGCACCGGCGCCGGCCGTCCGATCGTGATCGGCACCGCTGCGCCATCGGCTTCATCGGCTCCCTCGGCTCCCTCGGCCGCCGTGTCGCAGGCTTCACCCCCGGTCGCGGCGCCACGTGCCGCCGCCGGCACCTCCCCGGGCGCCGCCCGGCCCGACACCGCGGCCGCCTCCGGCGCCAGCGTCGCCGGCCAGGCGCGCACCTTCTCCACCCAGCTCGCCACCTACACCTCGGTCGCCTTCGGTGCGGTGCCGGGCTGGAGCCGCGACGAGTTCAGCGAGACCTGGCCGGCCTTCATCGGCAGCTGCAAGGTGCTGACCAACCGCGGCCCGCAGTGGAAGGACGTCTGCCAGCGCGCGCTGCAGGTCGACGGCCGGAATACCGCGGCGATCCGCGCCTTCTTCGAGAACGATTTCTCGGCCTACCAGATCCGCGACGACGACCGCCGCCCCGACGGCGTGGTCACCGGCTATTTCGAGCCCGAGATCGTCGGCAGCCGCACCTATGCGCCGCCCTACATCTACCCGGTGTACGGCACGCCGGAAGACATGCTGTTCCTCGACGCCCGCAAGCTGCCCGCCG
>JAKONS010000111.1 GCA_022701845.1 Burkholderiaceae bacterium | reverse complement strand
GAATTCATGGCGCTGGCCGCCTCGCTGGAACACCTGGGCCGTGCCTACGACAACCCGAAGGCGCTGCTGCTGGCCAAGACGCTCGACGAAGCCACCGGCAAGTTCCTCGACACCGACAAGTCGCCCGCCCGCAAGGTCGGCGGCATCGACAACCGCGGCAGCCACTTCTACCTGGGCCTGTACTGGGCGCAGGCCCTGGCGGCCCAGACCGAAGACACGGAGCTGGCGGCGCAATACGCGGCGCCCGCCCGGGCACTGGCCGACAACGAAGCCAAGATCGTGGCCGAGCTGGCGGCCGCGCAGGGCAAGCCGGTCGACATCGGCGGCTACTACCACCCGGATGCCGACAAGGCCACCACCGCGATGCGCCCGAGCGCCACGCTGAACGCGGCGTTCGACGCGATCAAGTAAGCGCTGCTGCGCATAAACGCGAAAGCCGGCGGCCCCCACGGGTCGCCGGCTTTTTTCATGGCGCTTCAGATACGGCCAGCCTCAGTCGCGCACCCTGCCCCGCAGGCTCTTGGTCTCCGAACGCAGGCTCTTGCCTTCCAGCCGCCGCATCTTGGAGCCGTAACTGGGCTTGGTCGCGCGGCGCAGCGTGGGCGCCACGGCCACCGCGTCGACCACCGCCTGCAGGCGCGCCAGCGCATCGGCGCGGTTCATGTCCTGGGTGCGGTGCTGCTGGGCCTTGAGCACCAGCACGCCTTCGCGGGTGATGCGGTTGTCGGCGGTGGCCAGCAGCCGCTCCTTGACATCGTCGGGCAGGGAGCTGGCGGGGATGTCGTAGCGCAGATGCACCGCGCTCGACACCTTGTTGACGTTCTGACCGCCCGCCCCCTGCGCACGGATGGCGGTGCAGACGACCTCGTTCTCATCGATCAGCACGGGCTTGGCTTTCATCGGGGCACTGTAGCTGCACTACGCATAGACTCGCGCGGCTGCAACCGCGCCCCCCGAGACATGACACCCATCATCGAAAGTCTGCTGGATACCGACCTCTACAAGTTCACCATGTGGCAGGCGATCTTGCACCGGCATCCGCAGAACGAGGCCGAGTACACCTTCGCCTGCCGCAACCAGACGGCCTATCCGCTGGCCGCCCTGGTCGGCGAACTCAACGAGCAGCTCGACCATCTCTGCAGCCTGCGGGTGACACCGGCCGAACAGACCTATCTGCGTGGCCTGCGCTTCATGCGCAGCGACTTCATCGACTACCTGCGCATCTTCAGCTTCCAGCGCGAATTCATCCACGCCTATGCCGACGGCGAACATCTGCGCATCGAGGTCAAGGGCCCGCAGGTGCATGTGATGGGCTTCGAGATCTTCGTGCTGTCGATCGTCAACGAGCTGTATTTCCGGCGTGTCGACCAGGCCGCCGCCCTGGCCGAGGGCCGCAAGCGCCTGGCCGGCAAGATCGAGCTCGTCGAGCAGTTCGGCGCCGAGCCGGCCCGGCGCCATCCGTTCGAGTTCTTCGACTTCGGCGTGCGCCGCCGCTTCTCGCGCACCTGGCAGACCGAGGTGGTGCAGCTGCTCAAGGCGCGCGCCATGCCGTTCTTTCGCGGCACCTCCAACGTGGCGCTGGCCAAGGAACTCGACATCGTGCCGATCGGCACCATGGCCCACGAATACCTGCAGACCTACCAGGCCCTCGGCGTGCGGCTGCGCGACTTCCAGCGCGCCGCCCTCGAGGACTGGGTGCAGGAATACCGCGGCGACCTCGGCATCGCGCTCACCGACGTGATCGGCATGGATGCTTTCCTGGCGGATTTCGACCTCTACTTCGCCAAGCTGTTCGACGGCCTGCGCCACGACTCCGGCGACCCGGTGGTCTGGGGCGAGAAGGCCCTGGCGCACTACGCCAAGCTGCGCCTCGACGCCCACACCAAGCGGCTGGTGTTCTCCGACGGGCTGAACCTGCCGTCGGCGATGGCGCTGTACCGGCATTTCGGCGACCGGGTGAACCTGGGCTTCGGCATCGGCACCAACCTCAGCAACGACATGGGGCTGAAGACGCTCAACATCGTGATGAAGCTCACCTCGTGCAACGGCCAGACAGTGGCGAAGCTCTCGGATTCCCCCGGCAAGACCCTGTGCGACGACCACACCTTCCTGGCTTACCTGGCCCAGGTATTCAAGGTGCCGACCCCGCCCCTGCCGATGACGGTGGCGGCGCCTGCGGGATCGCCCCAGTCGTCGGTCTGAGGCAGCCGTGCGCGATGGAGCGCCGGCGCGGCGCGGCCTCTCCACCGCGCGGCTGAAAAGCCCGCGCTCCCTGTGCCGTTGTCGCGGCTGCACGAGAATGTCGCGATGTCTGCAGTCCCTCTTTCGCCCCCTTCCGAGACCCCTGACCCGACCGATCTGGGCTTGGCCTGGCAAGCGGGTTTCGCCTCGCTCGGTCCGGCGTTCTCCACCGCCGTCGAAGCCCAGCGGCTGACCGCGCCGTATCTGGTCGGCGCCAGTCCGCAGGCCGCCGCGCTGCTCGGCATGCCGATGGACCTGCTGGCGCAGCCCGAGGTGGTCGAGGCGCTCGCCGGCAGCCGGCCGATCGCCGGCAGCACACCGGTCGCCACCGTCTACAGCGGTCACCAGTTCGGCGTCTGGGCCGGCCAGCTCGGCGACGGGCGCGCACTGCTGCTGGGCGAGGTCGCGGCGCCCGCCGGGCCGCTGGAAGTGCAGTTCAAAGGCGCCGGCCGCACGCCCTATTCGCGCGGCGGCGACGGCCGCGCGGTGCTGCGTTCCAGCATCCGCGAGTTCCTGTGCAGCGAGGCGATGGCGGGCCTGGGCATTCCCACCACCCGCGCCCTGTGCGTGGTGGGCTCCGACGCGCCGGTGCGCCGCGAGGAGGTCGAGACGGCAGCCGTGGTGACCCGCCTGGCGCCCAGCTTCATTCGTTTCGGCCACTTCGAACATTTTTCCGCCGCAGGCGACGTGGCGTCCCTGCGCACCCTGGCCGACCATGTCATCGACCGCCACTACCCCGAAACCCGCGCCGGCATCGGTTTCGACGGCAATGCTTACGCCGCTTTCCTCGCGCAGGTGGTCACCCGCACCGCGGCCATGGTGGCCCGCTGGCAGGCGGTGGGCTTCTGCCACGGGGTGATGAACACCGACAACATGAGCATCCTCGGGCTCACCATCGACTACGGGCCGTTTCAGTTCCTCGACGGTTTCGACCCCAAGCACATCTGCAACCACAGCGACACCCAGGGTCGCTACGCCTACGACCAGCAGCCGCAGATCGCCTACTGGAACCTGTTCTGCCTGGGACAGGCGCTGATGCCGCTGATCGGCGAAACCGACCTCGCCATGCGGGCGCTGGAGCC
>JAKONS010000068.1 GCA_022701845.1 Burkholderiaceae bacterium | reverse complement strand
AGCGTGTCGCGGCTGGGCGAGAAATCAGCCTCGCGAAGCAGTTGCGCCAGCGGTGCTTCGCAGCCTTGCAGATCGCCCATCAGGTAAATTGCCATTCCCCCATTCTCACCTCCGCTCCATGGACTTTTTGCTCATCGCCTTGCTGACCTTGCTCAATGGCGCATTCGCCATGTCGGAGCTGGCCCTGGCGTCCAGCCGCAAGGCGCGGCTGGCGGCGATGGCCGAAGCGGGCGACAAGGGCGCGGTGGCGGCGCTGGCGCTGCTGGCGCAGCCGACGCGCTTCCTGTCGGCGGTACAGGTGGGCATCACCTCGATCGGCATGCTCAACGGCATCCTGGGCGAAGCCGCTTTCAGCGGCGACGTGGCGGTGCTGCTGCGCCGCGCCGGCATGCCGGACCAGGCCTCGGAGATCGCGGCCACCGCGTTCGTGGTGACCATCATCACCTTCGTCACCATCGTGTTCGGCGAGCTGGTGCCCAAGCGCATCGGCCAGCTGCATCCCGAGGCGGTGGCGCGCTGGGTGGCCCGGCCGATGCAGTGGGTGGCGCGCATCGCCAGCCCGTTCGTGCGGCTGCTGTCGATGAGCACCATGGCCGTGTTAAAGCTGCTGCGCATCGACAACGACGCCGGCCGGGCGGTGACCGAGGAAGAGATCGCCGCCAGCCTGGAGGAGGGGCTGGACGCCGGCGTCATCGAACGCCAGGAGCACCGCATGGTGCAGAACGTGTTCCACCTCGACGACCGTCCGCTCACCTCGCTGATGGTGCCGCGCGGCGATGTCGACTGGCTCGATGCCGGCAGCACCGCGGCCGACGGCCTGCGCCAGGCGGCCAGCGGCCGGGCGCATTCCTGGTATCCGGTATGCCGCGGCTCGCTCGACGACGTGGTCGGCATCATCAGCCTGGCGCGTCTGCTCGAATTGGGACCCGACGCCGCCGGCTCGCTCGATGCCTATGTATTGCCGGCATCGTTTCTGCCGGAAACGCTTTCCGGCATGGAATTGCTGGAGCAGTTTCGGGCGCAATCGGGGAGATTGGTATTCGTGGTAGACGAATATGGCGTGGTGCAGGGTTTGATGACGCCGCGCGATTTGCTCGAAGCCATCACCGGAGAACTGCAGCCCGGCGCAGAAGCCGAAGCCTGGGCGGTGCAACGCACCGACGGTTCGTGGTTGCTGGACGGTTTGATGCCGGTGGGCGAACTCAAATCGCGGCTCGATATTCGCGAATTGCCCCAGGAGGACCGCGGTTTGTACAACACCCTGGCCGGACTGCTGTTATCCGAATGCGGCCATTTGCCGGGCGTCGGCGAACGCATCGATTGCGGCGACTGGATATTCGAGGTGGTCGACCTCGACGGCCGGCGCATCGACAAGCTGCTGGCAATGCCGGCCACACCGGTGGCTACCGATAATCCCGCGATCGCATCGTCTTTGTAAAAATCGTTATTGGGCGACGCGAAAGCCGCTGGTGGCGTGTATATAATCGCGCCACCTACTAACTGCGGAAACGCTATGACGACTTATAAAGAACTCCTGAAGCAACGCGAAGCCCTCGAAGCGCAAATCAACGATGCGCGCGATCGTGAACTGTCGGACGCTGTTTCTCGCGTTCGCGGCCTGGTCGAAGAATTCGGCCTTACCGCCGCCGATGTATTTCCGCCTTCGCGCGGTGCACGCGCCACTTCTTCCGCAAAGGGCGGCAAGGTCGCAGCGAAATATCGCGATCCGGCTACCGGCGCCACCTGGACCGGTCGCGGCAAGGCACCGAAATGGATTGCCGACCAGGATCGCAGCCAGTTCGCTATCTAAAGCGTTCGTAAGGCGTTTGCCGCTCCTGTAGGCCGATACGCCGACACATCCGTTTCGTCGGCCGGCCAGCAAACCGGTTTTCCGGCCCGAAACCCCCGCCGTCTCCAGGACGCGCGGGGGTTTCGTTTTGGGGCGGAGCGTTTTTTCGTCGGCAGCGGTAACCCCAGGTTGCGACAGATTCACGGGCTCCTGACAAAATGGACCTCGCTACCGTCCCATTCAAGGAGTTCCCATGGCTGTTCCAGCCCCCCACGATTTCTCCCACACGGTCAAAACCTTTCAGACCGCATCCGGTCGGGCAGGTAAATTTCATTCCCTGCCCGCGCTGACGCAGCAATTCCCGAATATCGCGCGCCTGCCGGTGTCGATCCGAATAGTGCTCGAATCGGTGCTGCGAAACTGCGACGGCCGCAAGATCACTGCCGAACACGTCGCGCAACTCGCAGGCTGGCAACCGTCGGCAAACCGGTCTGACGAAATTCCATTCGTGGTGGCACGGGTGGTTTTGCAGGATTTCACCGGCGTGCCCTTGCTCGCGGATCTGGCGGCGATGCGCAGTACCGCCGCGCGTCTCGGCAAGGATCCGGAAAGAATCGAACCGCTGGTGCCGGTCGATCTGGTGGTCGACCATTCGGTGATGGTCGATTACTACGGTACGAAAGACGCGCTCGACCTGAACATGAAGCTCGAATTTCAGCGAAATCGCGAGCGTTACGAATTCATGAAATGGGGCATGCAGGCTTTCGACACTTTCGGCGTCGTGCCGCCGGGGTTCGGAATCGTCCACCAGGTCAACCTGGAATATCTTGCGCGCGGCGTGCATCGATCGAAGGACGATATTTATTATTTCGATAGCCTGGTCGGAACCGATAGTCACACCACCATGGTCAACGGTATCGGTGTAGTGGCCTGGGGTGTCGGCGGAATCGAGGCCGAGGCTGCGATGCTGGGGCAGCCGGTTTATTTTCTGACGCCCGATGTGGTCGGCTTCGAATTGACCGGCCGCCTGCGCGAAGGCGTCACCGCGACCGACCTGGTGCTCACCGTGACCGAAATTCTGCGCAAGCAGAAAGTGGTGGGGAAATTCGTCGAGTTCTACGGCGAGGGCACCCGCACCCTGCCGGTGCCCGACCGCGCCACCATCGGCAACATGGCACCGGAATACGGCGCCACGATGGGTTTCTTCCCGGTCGACGAAAAGACCGTCGAATATTTCCGCGGCACCGGCCGTACCGACGAAGAGGTCGAAGCCTTCGAGGCGTACTTCCGGGCGCAGGGATTGTTCGGCGTGCCGAAGTCGGGCGACATCACCTATTCGCAGGTGGTCAAGCTCGACCTCGGCGATGTCACCCCGAGTCTGGCGGGGCCGAAGCGGCCGCAGGACCGGATCGAACTCGGCAATGTCGCCGGCCAGTTCCGCTCGCTGTTCAGCAAGCCCAACAGCGAGAACGGCTTCAACCGCCCGGCCGAACTGCTGCTGACGCGCCAGCTGGTGCACCACGCCGGCGAAGAGCCGAGCACCCGCATTCCGTCGAACCCACCGACCGAGCCCGGCGCCGCGCGGCTGGTGATGGAGATGGAGGCCAACAAGCCGACCCTCGCCGCGGCCAAGTCGCAGGCGCTGCCGGCCGACAACCACGATTCGACCGGCGTCACGCTAGGCAATGGCGACGTGCTGATCGCCGCCATCACCAGCTGCACCAACACCTCCAACCCGAGCGTGATGCTGGCGGCCGGCCTGCTGGCCAAGAAGGCGGTCGAGGCCGGTCTGACGGTGCAGCCGCACATCAAGACCTCGCTGGCCCCCGGTT
>JAKONS010000029.1 GCA_022701845.1 Burkholderiaceae bacterium | reverse complement strand
GTGAACCCGGCGCTGGATGTGCGCAACCGCACCGCCGAAGTGGCTGTCGAGCTGCTGCAGAGCCTGTTCGGTCAGAGCACGCTGTAGGCCGAGGGCGGGAGAAAACCCACCCGCTAAGTCGCACTGGTTTCCTGGGCAATCGCGGCGGCGCCCGCCGACCGGCCTGCCGGCTGCTAGTCTGCGCGGCTGTTTCCAGATCGCCGTGAGGGCCCCTTTCGGCGCCCCTCCGCCATGTCCTCATCCCCCGTTGCGGCGCCGCTGCTCGCTCCCGGCCGCGAACGCGCCCTGCTCTGGCTGCTGGCGCTGACCCAGTTCACCATCATCGTGGACTTCATGGTGATGATGCCGCTGGGGCCGCAGATCATGCAGGCCTTCTCGATCGGCCCGGCCTCCTTCGCCGCGGCGGTGTCGGCATATTCCTGGTGCGCGGGCGTGTCGGGCCTGCTGGCGGCCACCTACATCGACCGTTTCGACCGCCGCCGCATGCTGCTGGTGGTGTATGCGCTGTTCGCGCTGTCGAACCTGGTGTGCGCCATGGCCACCAACTACCACGCGCTGCTGCTGTCGCGCGCCTTCGCCGGGCTCACCGGCGGGGTACTGGGCTCGCTGGTGCTGGCCATCATCGCGGACGTGGTGCCGCCGCAGCGGCGCGGCGCGGCCATGGGGCTGGTGATGACCTCGTTCTCGCTGGCCGCCATCGCCGGCGTGCCGCTGGGCGTGGTGCTGGGGGCGCACTTCGGCTGGAGCTCGCCGTTCTTCGAACTGGTGGTGCTGTCGGCCGTCATCTGGGTGGCGGCCTGGAAGATCGTGCCCGCGCTCACCGCGCATATCGTCGTGCCGCCGATCCCGCTGTCGCGCACCCTGCCGGAGCTGTGGTCGCTGGTGAGCGCGCCGGCGCACCTGCGCGGCTTCGGCCTGACCGCCACGGTGATGGCCGCGCAGATGCTGATCGTGCCCTTCATCTCGCCCACCTTCGTCGGCAACCTGGGCGTGGCGCCGGAGAACATCTCGCTGGTCTATCTGGCCGGCGGCTGCGCGATGTTCTTCACCTCGCGCGCGGTCGGCAAGCTGTCCGACCGCTACGGCAAGCGCCGGGTGTTCAAGATCGCCTGCCTCTGCTCGCTGCCGCCGATGCTGGCCATCACCCACCTGCCGCAGCTGCCGCTGTGGGCGCTGGTGATGTTCTTCCCGTTCTTCATGGTGTCGACCAATTCGCGCAACATCCCGATGCAGGCGCTGCTGACCACCGTGCCCGAGCCGCACCGCCGCGGCGCCTTCATGAGCGTGAACAACGCGGTGCAGCAGATCGCCACCGGCACCGGCGCCTATATCGGCGGGCTGATGCTCACCACCTCGGCCGAAGGCCGCATCTCCGGCTACGGCGCCAACGGCTGGCTGGCCTGCGCGCTGGTGCTGTTCGCGGTGTGGTGGGCCAAGAAGGTGCAGTCGTACGGCGACGTGCCGGCGACGGTTGCGGCAGCCCGCGCCGCCTGAGCCCGACCTGCCCGACGCCGCCGGAAGCGGATCAGGGATGTTCCTTCTCGGCCACCGGCTGCGGACGCCCGCCGAAGATGGCCGACCCCACCCGCACCATGGTGCTGCCGGCCGCCACCGCCGCCTCGATGTCGGCGGACATGCCCATCGACAGCGTGTCCAGCGGCAGGCCGGCGGCGACCAGCGCATCGAACAGCGCGCGCGCCCGGGCATGCACCGCATGCTGCGCCTCGAAGCCCTCGGCCGGCTCGGGAATCGTCATCAGCCCGCGCAGGCGCAGCCGCGGCAGCGCATGCACCGCCTGCGCCAGCGCCAGCGCATCCTGGGGCGCCACGCCCGATTTGGAGGCACCGCCGTCGATGTTCACCTGCAGGCAGACGTTGAGCGGCGGCAGGTGTTCCGGCCGCTGGGCCGACAGGCGCTCGGCGATCTTCAGCCGGTCGACTGACTGCACCCAGTCGAAATGCTCTGCCGCCACCCGGGTCTTGTTCGACTGGATCGGGCCGATGCAGTGCCATTCGATGCCCAGGCCCGGCAAGGCCTCGATCTTGCTGGCAGCCTCCTGCAGGTAGTTCTCGCCGAAAGCCCGCTGGCCGGTCGCCAGCGCCTCCTGCACCGCCTCCGGCCCGAAAGTTTTCGAGACGGCCAGCAGGTGCACCGTGGACCGGTCGCGTCCCGCCGCAGCGCAGGCGGCGGCGATGCGATCACTAACCGCAGCGAGGTTGTTACAGATCGTTGTCATAATGAATTCAAGCGTAGCAAAACGATTCGAGAAAACAGGGAGCTTGCGTGGATATCACCCAGTTGCTGGCCTTCAGCGTGAAGAACAAGGCCTCCGACCTGCACTTGTCGGCGGGCCTGCCGCCGATGATCCGGGTGCACGGCGACGTGCGGCGCATCAATGTCGATGCGCTGGACCACAAGATGGTCCACTCGATGGTCTACGACATCATGAGCGACAGCCAGCGCAAGATCTACGAGGAGTTCCTCGAGATCGACTTCTCCTTCGAGATCGAAGGCCTGGCCCGCTTCCGGGTGAACGCCTTCAACCAGGAGCGCGGCGCCGGCGCGGTGTTCCGCACCATTCCCTCGAAGATCCTCACGCTGGAGCAGCTCGGCGCGCCGAAGATCTTCACCGAGCTGGCGATGAAGCCGCGCGGCATGGTGCTGGTGACCGGCCCCACCGGCTCCGGCAAGTCGACCACCCTGGCGGCGATGGTCAACTACCTCAACGAGAACGAGTACGGCCACATCCTGACGGTGGAAGACCCGATCGAGTTCGTGCACGAATCCAAGAAATGCCTGATCAACCAACGCGAGGTCGGGCCGCACACCAGGAGCTTCGCTGCCGCGCTGCGCTCGGCCCTGCGGGAGGATCCGGACGCGATCCTGGTCGGCGAGATGCGCGACCTGGAAACCATCCGCCTGGCCATGACCGCCGCGGAAACCGGCCACCTGGTGTTCGGCACGCTGCACACCTCGTCGGCCGCCAAGACCATCGACCGGATCATCGACGTGTTCCCGGCCGAGGAGAAGGACATGATCCGCGCGATGCTGTCGGAGTCGCTGCAGGCGGTGATCTCGCAGACGCTGTGCAAGACCAAGGACGGCAGCGGCCGGGTGGCGGCGCACGAGATCATGCTGGGCACCGCGGCCATCCGCAACCTGATCCGCGAGGCCAAGGTGGCGC
>JAKONS010000015.1 GCA_022701845.1 Burkholderiaceae bacterium | reverse complement strand
GCCGTGCCGCCGGGGTGCCGGGCCCGGGAGCCGCGCCGGACAGGGCGGTGGCGGCGTCGGCCTGGCCGGTGACCAGCTCGCGCAGCGCGGCGAAGTGGCTGTCGACGAGCTCGTACTCCAGGCGCGCCGCGCTGGCCGGCGCCGCCGAGGGAAGCGCGTGCCGCAGGGTCGACGCAGGCGGCGCGACGGCAGTAGTCGCAGCGGCTGCTGTCGGCAAGGCCTGCGCCAGCGTGGTTTCCGCCGCCACCGCCCGGGCCAGGCGGGCCAGCGGCGAGTCGGGTGCCGACAGCTGCCGCAGCACGCCGAGCTCGAAACCCAGTCCGGCGCCCTCGCTCTCGGCGGCGGCCGCGCTGCCGGAACCAACCGAGCGGATCGTGTCGAGGAAGGCGTCCCAATGCCGGGTGTATTCGCCGAGGTACTGCCGCCGCACATCCTCCAGCAGCACGCCTTCGGGGTGGGCGTCGGCATGGCCCATGGCCCAGGCATCGTCGTCGGCGGCGCGTGCGACGAAGACGGCGATCCGCGGGTCGAACACCGCGCGGTAGCCCTGGCGGGTGAACAGCCCGGGCACGCCGGCCTCCAGCGGCAGACCACCCTCGCGGGCGAACACGGTGCCGACCTGCGGACCGACCGCGCGCACCAGGGTGAAGTCGGGCGGCGCATCGACCTGCAGGGCGGCCTTGGCACGCTGGTAGATGCGCTGGCTGGAGGTGTCGCCGTCGAGGAAGCGCTGTACCTCGCGCACCAGGGTCTCGTCGGCGGGTGTGCCGGCCTGCACCGCCCGCGCACCGGAGAACAGCGATTCGAGATGCGCCGCGGTGGCGCCCTGCAGGGCGGCGGGATCGGACAGGACCCAGGCGCGTACGTCGGCGGCGCCACCGTCGGCCAGGTAGCGCGCCGGGTCGTGCAGCAGCCGGTAGGCCCGCAGGGTGGCGTAGGCACGCGCTGCGTCGCCGTCTTTCAGGCTGGCGGCGAGCACGCTCTCCATACGCCGCACGATCGCCGGTAACAGCGAGATCTCCTGCAGCCGCGCATACACCGCGTCGGCCGCGGCGAACACCGGTGTGGCGGTGTAGAGGCCATAGGCGAAGCCGGCCGGCGCGTCGTGCGGCGCGAGTCCGGGATGGGCCGGAAGCTGCCGCGCCGCATCGAGCACCGCCGGCACGTCGGCGTCCCGCGATCGCGCCAGCAGCGCGGTCACCTGGATGCGCAGTTCGGCAGTGCGCGCCTGCACCGCGTCGAGGTAGAGCCGGTTGTTGCGCCAACTCACGCAGAGCGACGCCGCCAGCCAGGCGAACAGCAACAGCGCCAGGCCGTGGCTGGCCAGGCGGAGCAGCCGGAAGCGTAATTCCCAGCGCAGGTTCGGCCGTACCAGATGGGCGTTCGGTATGACGACCCGCGCGAGCAGATCGTGCAGGAAATAGCCCTGGCGTTCCCGGGCCGGCGCAGGCCCCCGCACGACCGCCGCGGGGCCGGGCGCCGCGGTGTCGGTGACGCCGAGGCTCGCGAGCTGGCGCAACACCGTGTGGCTGTCGGCATGGATGCCGTCGCCGCGCCACGACGCGTTCCTCGATTCGTCGTCTGGCCGCTGTCCGGCCGGTGCCTGTTCGGCGCTGGTGAAGTACACGCCGCGCAGCGCGTGATGGGCCTGGGTGTCGTCGAAGCGCGAGTCGAGAAAGATCTCGTCGATGGTGCGGATCAGCGGTTCGGCCAGCGCTGCGAGCTCGAGCGGCAGGGCGAACAGGGCACGGCGGCGGTCGACCTCGAATTCTTCCTTCAGCCGCATGCGCAGGCCGGCGTGCAGCCGGCTGCCGAGCTGGCCGATCTTCCGCGCCACCTGCTGGCGCAGCGCTTCGCGGTGCGCCGCCACGTCGAGCAGACCGGTGCGCCGCAGCCGGCCGCGCGGCGCCACGCCGACCGGGTCGAGTGCGAAGCCCCAGACCTGCAGGCGCCCCTCGCTGGTGAGCGACTGGAAGAAGGCGCTGAAGCCACGCAGCTGGTCGGCCTTGCTGACGACCAGGTACACCGGGCAGCGGATGCCGAGTTCCCGGCGGATGTCGGTGAGCCGCTCGCGCAGCACCGTGGCGTGCCGTGCGCGGGCCGCGGCGTCGGGTTGCAGCAGTTCGGCGACGCTCACCACCACCACCACGCCGTTGACCGGCGCACGCGGGCGGTGACGGCGCAGCAGGCCGAGCAGGCCGCGCCATTCCGCGCGTGGCGACAGCGCGGCCACGCCGGCGCCGCCGACCGCGGCGAATTCACCATCCGCCGAGCCGTCGGTCGCCGCGTCTACCGCAGCATCGTCGCCCGTGCCGTCACCGCCTTCGGCGCAGTAGCGGCCCGCGGTATCGATCAACACCGCTTCGTTGCCCAGCCACCAGTCGCAATGCGCAGTGGGCAGCGGCGATGCACCGACCGCGTCGCCCTGCGCGGCGACGGGCGCCAGCGGAAACTGCAGCCCCGACTGGCGCAGCGCGCTGGTCTTTCCGGCGGCCGGCCCGCCGATCAGCAGGAACCAGGGCAGCGCGTACAGATGCCGGTTCTTCTCGAAACTGCGACGCCAGAAACCGCCGGACTGCAAACGCTTCAGCTGGGACACCGCGCGTTCGACCTGCGCCGCCACCGGCTTGAGCGCTGCGCGACGGGCAGCGGCCTGCGGGTCGTCGCGCGAAAAGGCCCAGAGCTTCTGCAGGAACCTCGGGTCTTCCGCGACTGCCTGCAGCAGCCGGTAGAAGCCGTAGAACAGGCACGCCAGCAGCAAGGCGCCGAGGCAGCCCAGGCGCACCGCCACCGGCGCCAGCGGATGGCTGTCGCCCACCGACAGCAACGGCCCGGCGAACCAGACCAGCAGGCCGACCGCGGCCACCGCGACGAACCCGGGCGGCCCGCCCGCCAGCCACAGGATGGTCGCCAGCAGCAGCAACGCCAGGCAGCCGATCCGGGCACCGCCGGAAGCCAGTGGTCGCAGGCCGTCGAAGGCGAACAGCGGCCCGGCGAACCAGACGGCCAGGCCCGCCAGCGCCATCACCACGACGATCAGGGTGAAGCGGGAAAAAACAGCGCTGGAGAAAGTCTTGAGCAACGTCGAATACGGCACCGGAAAAGCGGCCGTCCTGTGGGGGTTCAGTAGGAAAGCAGCACCAGCTCGACGCGGCGGTTGCGCGCGCGGCCGGCTGCGGTACGGTTGTCGGCGACCGGCTCGGCATCGCCCAGCCCGGTGACCTTCAGGCGCGCGCCCTCGACGCCGCCGGCCTGCAGGGCGTCGGCGACGGCTTGCGCGCGTTGCCGGCTGAGATGCCGGTTGTCGGGAAACTCGGGTGTGCGGATCGGCTGGTCGTCGGAATGGCCGGTGATCTGCACCTCCCCGGCGACTTCGCCGAGCTCCCGCGCCAGCTTGGCGATGAGCGGCAGGGTGCGCGGGTTCAGCCGGGCCTGGCCCGCGCCGAACATGTCGTCGCCCCGGAAGCTGACCGCGCTGTGCCGCTCGTCCTCCTCGACACCGACTTCGCCGCGCGCGATTTCCGCATGCAGCAGGGCCTTGAGCCGCAGCGCACCGTGGCCGGCACCCGCCGGCGGCTGCAGCGCACCGACCGCCTGGATGCCGGCCAGCACCTGGGACGAGCGGGTGTCGAGCTGGGTGCGGTACCAGACGAAGAGCGCGGCCAGCACCATCGCGTAGAGGGTGCAGGCCCAGGCGATCGGCACGGTGCGCATCGGCCGCAGACCGGTGGTCGCCCCACCCGCCCCGGCAGCCGCCGCCGGCCGGCCCTGCGGCGAGAGCCCCGCCGGTACCTCGCCGCGCGCAGCCGACAGCAGCACGAACAGCCGGTGCCGCACCGTGTCGAGCTGACGCCGGGCATCGGCCCCGCTGCCGGCGCCGTAGCGGCCCTGGAAGCCCAGCCCCAGGATCGCGTAGAGCACGTCGATCAGGTCGAGGTGCTGCTGCGGATTGGCCGCCAGCCGGCCCAGCAGCAGGAACAGCTTGTCGCCGCCCTTGTTGTCGCCGTGGAAGCGCACCGCCAGCTGGTCGCTCGACCACGGCCCGACATCGCCCTTGCCGCCGCCGCCACCCCAATCGGTGCTGGCCGCCGCTTCGTCCAGCGCGGTGCACAGCGCGTAGCTGGCCGCCACGCAATGCTCGTGGCGGATCTGTGCGTCGCTGCACAGGTTGTGCAGCCGCAGCACCTCGCGGTCGAGCAGGCGGCGCAGCAGATGGCCCTCGTGCACGCTCAGGTGATGCGGCATCTCCGACAGCATGCGCAGCAGCGGCATCGCCGCCTCCATCAGCGGATGCTCCGCTGCGCGGACGGCTTCCAGGCGGCTCTGGTAGGCGAGCTCGTCGGGCAGGCCGCGCGCGTAGGCGGCCTCTCGCGCCGAGCCGCCGGGTGCGGCGCGATCGGCCCCGGCAGGCGCTGGCGCATCGCTCGCGGAGCCCGCAGCCGCGTGGGCGGACCCGTAGGCGGTGGTGTCGCTTTTCATTTGCGGCTGATGCCCCAGAGCTGCAGCCGCAGGCCGGGAAAGCTGGTGCCGATATGCAGCGCCACGCCACCGCTGACCAGCAGGTGTTCCCACAGCGCGCCGTGCGGCTCGACCTCGAAATACACGAAGCCGGCGTTGAACGGAATCTGCCGGGGCGGCACCGGCAGCAGCTGCAGCGCGATGCCGGGCACATGGGTGCGAATGAGTTCCGACAGGCGGTCGTGCGGGCTGACCTTGCAGTGCTGCGGGAAGTCGGCGGCCAGCCGGTCGGCGGGCATCTGGGCGGCCACCGCGAAGACCAGGCTGGAATAGCCGCGCAGTTCGGCCGGCCCGACGTTGGCGAGGCGCACGCCGTTGGGCAATTCGTCCATCGCCAGCAGGCGTGCGCTACGCACCAGCACCTGGTTGAGCATGCCGCGCACGCTGGCGACCAGCGGCACGAAGGAACGGTTGAGCTCGCCGTGCACATAGGCGTCGTAGGCCGGCGGCCGGCGGGTGTCCGGTCGCACGAAGGTGCTGAGCTCGCCGCTCAGGCCGCGCAGCAGCAGGTACAGCTGCTCGGGCGAGGTCTGCGGCACCGCCAGCAGATGGGTCAGGCTGGCGTCGGCGCGGTTGAGTATCTGCAGCAGCAGGAAGTCGGCCACTTCGGCGGATTCCTGGGCCTGGCCGTCGCTCGCGCTCAGGCGGGTGGCCAGCGTGTTGGCACGCAGGCGGCAGATGTCGTGCAGTTCGGTCAGCCAGGCGGTGAGCGGCGGGCTGGAGCCGATGCCGCACACCGGCGGTGCGAAGTCGGGGTCGAGCGTGATGCCGCCATCGGCGCCGACGCTGTCGATGCGGGCGAACGGCAGGGCCAGCCAGCTGCCCTCCGCCTGCGCGGCGGGCAGCACCCGCAGGCGCAAGCGCGACAGCTGCACCGGCTTCGGGCCCTGGCCGATCGAGTTGGAATCGCGCACCTCGGCGTCGAACACCCCAAAGCGCGACAGCGACGCCTTCTGGCTGTCGGGCGGCTCGAAGGTGGTTTCCTCGCTGTCGGCCTGGCGCGTCTGTACCGCCAGGCAGATGACCTGACCGGCGTATTCCTGGCCGGCGGTGAACGGCGCCGGCAGCAACGCTTCGTCCGGCGCATCGAAGGGGGTGCCGTCGGGGAACAGTCCGGCCGCCCGGGTCAGCCCGACCTTGCCGAGCGACAGGCCGTGCAGGTCGATGTGGTAGCGGGCGAAGCCCCAGAAGAACGGCCCGGCCATGGCCGCGCGCTGGTGCACGAAATGCTCGAAGTAGCGCTCCTGCTGCTGGAACAGCTGGGGCCGCAGGAACAGGCCTTCGCTCCAGGCGATCTTGTTGTACCAATGCATGGCGGGCGTGGCTTTCTCGGGCAGGTGGCGGGCGGGTGGTCGGGCGGGTGTCGAACGGGTCCGGGGCAGATGCGCGGGCGGGTAGCCGGCCGCGCGGTGGCGCCGTTCGCGCAGACGGCAGTGCGCGAGCGGTTTGCGGCGACCGGCGCTCAGGACTCCTTGTTCCCCTTGATGTCGTAGCCGGAGATGACCGCGCCGCCGCTGCCGCCCTGTGCGTTCTGCACCGCGTATTCCTGGCGGATCTTCGAGAACGACAGCCGCACCTTTTCGCGGATGCGCTGCTCGTCGTCGTGTGCGCCGAAGGGCATGACCGCGGTGACGATGACGTCGCTGAAGACCAGCTTCAGGTATTCCAGCGGGCT
>JAKONS010000558.1 GCA_022701845.1 Burkholderiaceae bacterium | reverse complement strand
TTCCACATCGCCAGGTCCTTCTGCACCAGCGCGGTGAATTCGGCCGGCGGCATGCCGCCCGGGTCGATGCCCTGGGCGCGGAAGATCTCGATCACCTCCGGCGACTGCAGCGCCCGGCCGATCTGGGCGTAGAGCTTCTGCATCACCGCCTCCGGCGTGCCGGCGCGCGCGAACAGGCCGTACCAGCCGTGCACGTCGAAGCCGGGATAGCCCTGTTCGGCCACGGTGGGCACCTCGGGCAGGCCGGCGAAGCGGTGCGACGGCGCCACCGCCAGCGCGCGCAGCTTGCCGGCGCGCAGCTGGCCGAGCGCGGTGCTCATGTCCAGGAACATGAACTGGATCTGCCCGCCGAGCAGGTCCTGCACCGCCGGCCCGGCGCCGCGGTAGGGCACATGGGTGACCTTGATGCCGGCGCGCTGGCAGAACAGCGCCGCGCCCAGGTGGGCCGAGGTGCCGTTGCCCGACGACCCGTACGACAGCCCGTCGGGCCGCGCCTTGGCCAGCGCCACCAGCGCCTGCAGCGACTGCGCCTCGAATTCCGGCCGCACCACCAGCGCATGCGGGATGAAACCCACCACCGTCAGCGGCGCGAAGTCGCGCAAAGTGTCGAACGGATAGCCCGGCATCAGCGCCGGGTTGGTCACCGCCAGGATCGACGGGAACACCAGGGTGTAGCCGTCGGCCGGCTGGCGGGTGACCTCGCTCATGCCGATCACCCCGCCGCCGCCCGGCTTGTTGTCGATGATCACCGGCTGGCCCATCGAGGCCGACAGGCTCTTGCCGATGGTGCGCGCCATCAGGTCGGTCGGCCCGCCGGCGGAGAAGGGCACGACGATCCGGATCGGCTTCGACGGGAAGTCGGCCGCCGGCGCCTGGGCCTGCACCTGCGCCGCGAAGGGCAGCGCCAGCGCGCCGGCGAGGGTGGCGCCGAAGCGGCGCCGGGAGGAATCGTGGCTCGGGTCGAGGTCGCGTGTCATGGTGTCTTGTCTCCTAGGTTTTCTTGTCTGCCGCTGTGGTTGCGGCTGTGGTTGCGGCTGTGATTGCCGCTGTCGCGGCCGGTGTCAGGCCAGCACCAGCACCCCGTCGGCGGCCCGCACGCCCTGGCCCTGCGGCAGCACGAACAGCGGGTTGATCTCGGCCTCGACCAGGCGCTCGCCCAGGGCCGCGGCCATCTGCGAGAAACGCACGATCGCCGTCACCAGCGCGTCCACGTCGGCCTTCGGCCGGCCGCGGTAGCCGTCGAGCAGCGGCCAGGTCCTGAGCGAGCGCAGCATCTCCAGCGCCGCGTCGCGGCCCAGGCCCTGCGGCGGGAGCAGGCGCAGCGTGGTGTCCTGCAGCAGCTCGGCGGTCACCCCGCCCATGCCCAGCAGGATCGCGCAACCGATCGGGTCGCGGTGGAACCCCAGGATCATCTCGACCCCGCCGCGCACCATCTCCTGCACCAGGAAGCGCTCGGCCGGCACGCCGGTGGCCTCCCGCACCTCGGTCGCCATGCGGGCCAGGCGCTCGCCGATGTCGTCGGCCGACAGGCCCACCGCCACGCCGCCCACATCGCTCTTGTGGGTGATGGCGCCCGACAGGATCTTCAGCACCACCGGCCCGCCGAATGCGCGCGCCGCCGCTTCGGCCTGCGCCGCGTCGGCCACCACCCGCTCGCGGGCGCAGTCGATGCCGAATGCGGCGAACAGCCGCTTGGCCTCGGCCTCGTCGAGCGAGCCGGCGGGCAGCGCGGGCGGCACCGCCGCGAACGGCGCGGCAGCGCTGTCGGCCGCGGCCGTCGCGGCCTGCACCAGCATCGCGGCGAAGGCGGCGGCGCAGCTCTCCGGCGCCAGGAAGGCCGGCACGCCGCGCTGGTTCAGCAGCTGGGCGATGCCCGGCGCATGCGGGCTCACGTACACCACCAGCGGCTTGTCGCTGGCCGGCAGGCTCTCGTGGATCGCGTCGGCCATCAGGTGCGGCGTCGCCAGGCCGGAGGAGCCGACGATGATCACCGCGCCGTCGTAGCGCTCGCTGGCCAGGATCGCCTTGATGGCACCGCGCAGCAGCGCCGGCTGCAGGCCGGCCAGGGTCACGTCGATCGGGTTGCGGTCCAGCACCGCATGGCTGCCCGACTGCAGCGCCCGCAATGCGGCGGCGGTGGTCTCGTCGGGCGGCGGCGTCTCGAAGCCGCCGGTGCCCAGGCTGTCGGCCACCAGCGTGCCGGCGCCGCCGGTGGAGGTCAGCACCGCGATGCGCCGGCCCCGCAGCCGGCGGCCGGCCACCAGCGCGGCGGGCAGGTCGAGCAGGTCGGCGAAGGTCTGGGCGCGCACCACGCCGGTGTCGCGGAACAGCGCGTCGTACATGCGGTCGGCGCCGGCCAGCGCGCCGGTGTGCGACACGGCGGCGGCGGCACCGGATGCCGAGCGCCCGATCTTGAACACCACCACCGGCTTGCCCCGGCTGGCGGCCTTGGCCACCGCAGCGCGAAACTTCGCCGGATCGCGCAGGCCCTCCATGTAGAGCGCGATCACCGAGGTGGCCTCGTCGTCGGCCAGGTGGTCGATGAAATCGGCCATGTCGAGATCGACCTCGTTGCTGGTGGAGACCAGCTTCGACAGCCCGATGCCGCGCGCCGCCGCCCGCGACAGCAGCGCGCCCAGGATGCCGCCGCTCTGCGACACCACGCCGATGCGCCCGGCCTCGAAGGCGTCCATCTCCAGCGCGCCGCTGGCCGACAGGGTGATGTTGTCGGTGAGATTGACCAGCCCGATGGTGTTGGGCCCCAGCAGCCGCATGCTGCCGGCAGCTTCGAGCAGCTGCGCTTGCCGCGCCGCACCCTCGGGGCCGACCTCGGCATAGCCGCTGGCCAGCACGATCGCCGCGCGGGTGCCGCGGGCGGCCAGTTCGCGCACCGCCTCGTGGGCACGCTCGGCGCCCAGCAGCACGATGCCGACATCGGGCGCTTCCGGCAGCGAGCCGATGTCGGCATAGCTCCTCAGCCCGCCGATGCGGTCGACGCGCGGGTTGACCGGGTAGATGGCGCCGGCGAAGCCGTGCTTGGCCAGGTAGGCGACCGGCCGGCCGGCGGTCTTGGCCGGGTCGGCCGAGGCGCCGATGACCGCCACGCTGCGCGGCTTGAGCAGGACCGAGATGGCGTCGGTGGCGTCGGTGGTGGTGTCGTGGATGGTGTCTTTCATGCCCGGCCCGCCTTGTCGGCCGGCTTCAGGAACGCCTCCACCGACTCCCGGTGCTGCCACGAGGTGTAGCAGATGCCCTGGGCCTGGCTGCCGAGCGCGAACACCTGGTCGGCCGGCAATTCGAAGCCCTGGTTCAGGATCGACTTGCCCAGCGCCAGCGCGGTGCCGGAGCCCTGCGACAGCTCGCTCGCCCAGGCCTGGGCGGTCGCCATCAGCGCATCGGCGGGGCACAGGCGGTCGGCGATGCCGAGCTTCAGCGCTTCCTCCGCCTCGACCTTGCGGCCGGTGAAGATCAGCTCCTTGGCGCGCGCCAGGCCGACCCGGCGCGGCAGGAAGTACATGCCGCCGCCGTCCGGGATCAGGCCGCGCTTGATGTAGCTCCAGGTGAAGCTGGCGGCGTCGGAGGCCAGCACGAAATCGCAGGCCATCGCCATGTCGGCGCCCAGTCCGTTGGCGCCGCCGTTGACCGCGGCGATCACCGGCTTGGGCATGGTGTGCAGCAGCGACACCGACTGGTGCACCCGCTGCTGCCGCTTCCAGCCGTTGAAACCGACCTCGCCGGTGGGCGCGTCCATGCGGCGCTGCATGCCGGCCACGTCGCCGCCGGCGCAGAAGCCCTTGCCGGCGCCGGTCAGCACCAGGGCGCGGATGGCGGTGTCGGCCGCCACCCGCTCCAGCGCCTCGATGAAGGCGGTGCGCATGTCGTCGGTGATCGCGTTGCGCTTCTCCGGGCGGTCGAAGGTGATGGTGGCGATGGCGTCGCGCACCTCCAGGCCGATGTGGGCCGACGGGTGGGTGGATGCGGTGGATGCGGCGGAATCTGTGCTCATGGCGGTGCTTTCTTGCTCTTTCTCTCTCAGTT
>JAKONS010000519.1 GCA_022701845.1 Burkholderiaceae bacterium | reverse complement strand
GCACCACCAGCAGGATGCGCAGCGAATGCGCCGCCGCCACCTGGTCGACCCGGCCGCCGTAGCGCTCGGCCTGGATCGCCATCTCCGACGAGCCGCCGATGGCGATGGCGAAGAAGGCGGTCTTGGCATCGACACCGGCCATCCGCTGCAGCAGCCGCCCGCCGGCCACGCCCACCACCAGCGCCATCGCCACGCTCAGCAGCACCCAGTGCGCGTAGTGCAGCAGGTGCACGCTGACCGCCGGGGTGAAATTCAGGCCCAGCGCCAGGCCGATGATCCACTGGCCGCCGTTGCGCAGCGGCATCGGCAGGCGGAACGGCGCGCCCGCCATGCGGAAGGAAGCCACCGCCAGCAGCGGGCCGATCACCCAGGGCAGGGGCGTGTGCAGATAGACGCACAGCGCGGCGCCCGCCAGGCCCAGCGCCAGGGTGGCGGCCACCGGCCAGGCGGCCTGCGCCCAGCGGCCCACCGGCGATGCGGCGACCGCGCTCATGCCGCCAGCCCGACGCCGTGCGCCACCGCCTGCGCGGTGGCCAGCAGGCGGTCGTCCGCGTAACGGGCGCCGATCCACTGCAGGCCGATCGGCATGCCGTGCGCGCCGCGCGCCATCGGCAGGGTGACCGCCGGCACGTTCAGGGCGGTCCAGAGGGTCGAGAAATTGGCGTTGCCGGTCGATTGCAGGCCGAGCGGCGCTTCGCCCGCGGCCGCCGGCGTCAGCAGCACGTCGTAGCCGCGCTGCACATCGTCGAGTGCGGCCGCGTGGCCGCGCAACGCGTCGCGCGATTGCGCATACAGCGCGAAGCTGCAGCCGGTGCCGTCGGCGATGCGGCCGTCGCGCAGGGTCTGGCTGATCGCCTCCCAGTGGTGGTCGATCTCCCAGGCGCGGTTGCGCACGAACTCGAAGCTCGACACCCAGCGGTGCGCCTCGGCGATGCCGTCGAAGCCGGCCGGCATGTCGACCTGCGACACCCGGGCGCCGGCCCGGCCCAGCGCGGCGGCGCAGGCGTCGATGGCGGCCTGGGTTTCCTGCTCGCATTCGTTCCAGAAGGCGGTGCGGGCCACGCCCACCCGCAGGCCGGCCAGATCGATCCGCTGCATCGGCTGCACCGGCATGCCGACCAGCACGCTGCGGTAGAGATGGATGTCCTCCACCGAGCGCGCCATCAACCCCAGCGCGTCGAACGAGCCTGCGGCCTCCATCACGCCGGCCAGGCGGATGTCGCCGCGGCTCGGCACATAGCCGACGCAGCCGCAGAAGGAGGCCGGGCGGATGGTGGAGGCGGTGGTCTGGGTGCCGAGCGCCAGCGGCACCATGCGCCCGCCCACCGCCGCGCCGGAGCCGCTGGAAGAGCCGCCCGGCGTGCGTTCCGGGTCGTGCGGGTTGCGCGACTTGCCGGGGAAGCGGTTGGCGAATTCGGTGGTCACCGTCTTGCCCATGATCACGCCGCCGGCGCGGCGGGTCAGGGCGGTGGCGGCCGCGTCGTGCTGCGGCCGGCGCTCCTGGTGGATCGGGGTGCCGTAGCGGGTCGGCATGTCGGCGGTGTCGATGATGTCCTTCAGGCCGACCGGCACGCCCTGCAGCGGGCCGGCCTGCGGGCGGCGGTCGACCGCGCGGGCCTGCTGCAGCACCAGGTCGGCGTCGAGGAAGGCCCAGGCCTCGACCGCGGCGTCGGTGGCGGCGATATGCGCCAGGCAGTCTTCGGCGACGGCGACCGCGGTGGTGCGGCCGGCGCGGATGGCCGCGACGATCTCGGTCGCGGTCAGGGTGTGGAGTGCGTTCATGCGCTGCGTGTCTCTTGGTTTTCGGGAAACGGGGAACGGGGAACGGGCCCGGCGAGGGCCACGCGATGCGGCGGGAGGGCGTCAGTAGGGGCGACCGGACCGGCCGATGTGCGGCGCCCCACGGGCGTCCGGCGAGGGATCAGTCGGCGGTGGCGCCGGAATCGGCCACGATTTTCTTCCACTTGTCGGATTCGGCATGGATGTACGCGCCGAAGTGGCTCGGCGTGTCCCACACCGGCTCGATGCCGGACTCGTTCATCTTGGCCTGCACCTCGGGCGCCTGCAGGGCCGCCACCAGCGCCCGGTTCAGCCGCGCCACCACCTCGGGCGGCGTGCCCGCCGGCGCCAGCACGCCGTACCAGTTGTTGACCACGAAGGCCGGCACGCCGGCCTCGGCGATGGTCGGCAGCTCGGGCATGGCGGCATAGCGCTTGGAGCCGGTCATCGCCAGCGGACGGATCTTGCCGCCCTTGATCGCGCCGGCCGCGGTCGACACGGTGGAGAACACCGCCTGCACATGGCCGCTCATCAGGTCGAGCATGGCGGGGGTGCCGCCCTTGTAGGCGACATGCGTCATGCGGGTGCCGGTGAGCGCATTGAACAGCTCGCCGGCCAGGTGGTCGGTGGCGCCGTTGCCCGACGAGCCGAAGGCCACCGGGTTGGCCTTGGCATAGCCGATGAACTCGGCCACGGTTTTCGCCGGCACCTGCGGATTGACCACCAGCACGTTGAGCGCGTTGCCGGCCAGGGTGATCGGCATGAAGTCGCGTTCGACGTTGTAGGGCAGCTTCTTGTAGAGATGCGGATTGATCGCCATCGGCCCGATGGTGCCGAGCAGGATGGTGTAGCCGTCGGGCGCGGCCTTGGCCACCGCGTCGGT
>JAKONS010000521.1 GCA_022701845.1 Burkholderiaceae bacterium | reverse complement strand
GAACTGGAGCGCTTCGTGGTGATGGCCGAGAAAGGCCAGCTCGACGCCGACGCGCGCGGCAGCTATGCCGGCGCGATGGGCCTGCCGCAATTCATGCCTTCCAGCTGGAGCCGTTGGGCGGTCGACTTCGACGGCGACGGCCGCATCGACCTGTTCAACAGCGCCGACGACGCGATCGGCTCGGTGGCCAGCTATTTCCGCGCCTTCGGCTGGAAGACCGGCATGCCGTCGATCTACCCGGTGTCGTTCGATGCGAGCCGCCTGGACATGGACGGCCTGCTGGCACCCGACATCCTGCCCACCTTCAGCGCCGCTTCGTTCGCCGCCAAGGGCGCGGTGCTGCAGGGCGCGGCGGCGGCGCATGCCGGGCCGCTGGCACTGGTCGAACTGCAGAACGGCGACGATGCGCCGAGCTTCGTCGCCGGCACCGAGAACTTCTACGTGATCACCCGCTACAACTGGTCGAGCTATTACGCGATGGCGGTGCTGGAACTGGGCGCCGCGGTGGCGGCCGCCTCCGGGCGCTGATCTACGGCAAAGGTCAGCCCGACAGGCCGACGTACATCTGCTGCACGTCGTCGTTGGCATCGATGGCGGCGAGAAACGCTTCGACTTCCTCCAGCGCCTCGGCCGGCAACGACGCAGGATCGACCGGGTTCTTCGGCTTGTAGCCGAGCTTGGCCGACAGCACGGTAAAGCCGTGGGCCGGCAGCGCGCGGCTCACCAGATCCAGATCGGCCGGGTCGGTTACGAACAGGGTCACCGGCTTGGCATCGCCTTCCTCCAGCGCGCGGGTCTCGAAGTCCTGCGCTCCGGCCTCGATGGCCGCCAGTTCGGCGTCGCCCACCTGGCCCGACGGCTCGGCCTCGATCATGCCGACATGGTCGAAATCCCAGGCCACCGAGCCGGAAGTGCCGAGCTGGCCCTTGCGGAACAGCACCCGCATCTCCGGCGCGGTGCGGTTCACGTTGTCGGTCAGGCACTCCACCATCACCGCCACCCGGTGCGGCGCGTAGCCTTCGTACATCACATGCTCGAAATTGACCGATTCGCCGGACAGGCCGGCGCCCTTCTTGATGGCGCGCTCCAGCGTGTCCTTGGGCATCGACACCTTGCGCGCCTGCTCCAGCACCAGCCGCAGCTTGGAGTTGGCGGCCGGGTCGGGACCGCCGCGCGCCGCCACCATGATTTCCTTGGCGAGCTTGCCGAAGAGCTTTCCCCTGGCATTCGCGGCAAGTTCCTTGCCCTTTGCTTTCCACTGCGCGCCCATGTCCGGTATTCCTTCTGGATGTGATGTCGTCGAGAGCGGCGATTCTCCGCGATGCACGCCGCACCCGGTCGGCGCTGCATTGGCGATGACTATCGGGGCTCCCGGCCCCGGTGATTTTCCGACAGTTTGCAGTTACGTACGCCGGTTACACTAAAACGCATTCTTCGCGCATCCGGGGGAATAGCGGATTCCCTTACTCCAAGGACCAGCGTGCCCATCTCCCTGACCGATGCAGGACACATGCCCGCGCAATACGACGCGATGGGGCTGCTTGCTTCGATCGTCATCGCCACCCTCGCCTCCTATGTCGCACTCGACCTGGCGCGGCGGGTGCACGCCACCCGCGGGCACGCCGGCACGGTGTGGTGGTTTTTCGGCGCCATCGTCATGGGCACCGGCATCTGGTCGATGCACTTCCTGGGCATGCAGGCCTTCAGCCTGCCGATACAGCTCGGCTACAGCGGCAAGTTCACCTTTCTTTCCTGGCTGGCCGGGGTAGCGGCGTCGGCGGTGTCGCTGGGCGTGGCCGGGCGCATGGCGTTCCGGCCGCGCAACATCATTCGCGGCTCGATCGCCATGGCCATCGGCATTTCGAGCATGCATTACATCGGCATGGCCGCACTCGACATGACACCCGCGATCGAGTGGGATTTCGTCATGGTCGGCCTGTCGGTGCTGATCGCGGTGATCGCTTCGGCGATCGCGCTGGTGCTATTCCAGGTGCTGGTGCGGGTGTCGCTGCAGCGGCGGGTGCCGGCGCAGGTGAGCGCGGCAGTGGTGCTGTCGCTCGGCATCTGCGGCCTGCACTACGTCGGCATGGCCGGCGCCCATTTCCCGCTGAACTCGGTCTGCACCAGCGCCGACGCACTGGGCGGCGCCGCACTGACGGTGGTGGTGCTGCTGGTGTCGTCGACGCTGCTGGTCAGCACGCTGCTGCTGTCGATCCTGGATGCGCGGTTGCAGAGCACCGCCGAGCGCCTCACCGCGTCGCTGGTGCAGGCCAACACCCAGCTGAAGACCGCCAATGCCGAGTTGCAGGAGCGGGCCTTCACCGACGCCCTCACCCAGCTGCCCAACCGGGTGTTGTTCGAAGACCGGCTGTCGCAGGCGCTGGCCCGGCTGGAACGCGCCAACCGGGACCGCACCGAATCGCGCCTGGCGGTCTTGTTCATCGACCTCGACGGTTTCAAGCCGATCAACGATTCCTTCGGCCACGCCTTCGGCGACCATGTGCTGGCCCAGGTGGCCTCGCGGTTGCGTGAGCAGGCGCGCGAGGGCGACACGGTGGCCCGGGTGGGCGGCGACGAATTCCTGATGCTGCTGGAAAACGTGCCGGGTGCCGCCTCCTGCGCGCTGGTGTCACGCAAGATCATCACGCTGCTGTCGGGGGCGTTCGTGGTGGCCGACCGCACCATCAAGATTTCCTGCTCGGTCGGCATCGTGCTGTACCCCGAGACCGGCCAGCGCGACAAGCTGATCGCCAATGCCGACGCCGCGATGTATGCCGCCAAGCGTGCCGGCGGCGGCAATTACGCGATGTTCGAACCCACGATGGGGGCCGACGCCAACACCCAGCTCGAACTGCTGAGCGATCTGCGTGCCGCGCTCGACCTGGGGCAGTTCACCCTCAACTACCAGCCGAAGGTCAGTGGCACCAGCAGCCGCATCCATGGCGTCGAGGCGCTGCTGCGCTGGACGCATCCGGTGCGCGGCAACGTGCCGCCGGACGAATTCATCGGCATGGCCGAACGCTTCGGCCTGATCGGCCGTATCGGCGAATGGGTGATCGAGGAAGCCTGCCGGCAGATGGCGCAGTGGCGCGAACAGGGGTTGCGCATGCGGGTGGCGGTCAACCTGTCGGTGCACCAGCTGCGCGAGAGCGACCTGGCGGACCGGGTGTACGCCGCGCTGGTACGGCACCGGGTCGACTCCTCACAACTGCTGTGCGAGATCACCGAATCGGTCGCGATGGAAGACATGCAGGTGACACGCCGCGCCTTCGAATCGCTGGCACGCATCGGCGTGTATCTGGCGATCGACGATTTCGGCACCGGTTATTCGTCGCTCAGCTACCTGCGCCAGCTGCCGGCGCAGCAATTGAAGATCGACCGCAGCTTCGTGAAGGACCTGGAAACCAGCGCCGACGCGCGTGCGGTGGTCGAAGCGGTGATCCAGCTGGCGCACGCGCTCAGCCTGCTGGTGGTGGCCGAGGGCGTCGAGACGGCCGGGCAGCGCGACATCCTGATCTCGATGCGCTGCGACGAGTTGCAGGGCTACTACTTCGCCCGCCCGATGACGGCGGACACCCTGCTCGAATGGTCACGGGGGCAGAAGCCCGAGCACAGCGCCGACTTCGCGCATTCGACCACCGAGGCCTGAGGCGCCGCAGCGGGTCTGTCGACCACAGTTCGGGCAAAAGGAAAAGCCAATATCTCCTACAAATAGGAATGTTTCTAGCCGACACGCCGAATTACATTCTTGTCGGATAGTTACATTTTCCATCCAGCGAGGGCTTTGTCTTGAACACCATCATCTACGTCGTCGGTCTTGTCGTTGTCATCGTGGCCGTGCTTTCCTTCTTCGGCCTGCGCTGATTTCTTCATCCAGCCGTGGCGACGCCGCCGCGGCTGGAATTGCTCGACAAGCACGCTTTCACATAATCAGGTATTCGAGGTTCGAAGCAGCAACGCGAGGCTCTCGTAGATTTTCGCCGTTGGCGAATGCTTGAATCCCGAAGTCGCATAACGCGACAAACGGCCGACGCAAAACGAGGTGGCATTAGCCGCGGCGATTGAAGCGACATCGTCGACCTCGTCGTTCTTCTCTACCCCGTTCGCATCTGGCGCATGGCCACGCAAAATAGCAGCGATTTCCGCCTGAAACCGCTCGAAGAACAAAGCCATGCGGCGCCGGAGAAAATCATCTTCGACTGCCAATACGTCGCCAGTCATCGTGCGCGCAATGCCTGGATTCAACTCGGCGAACCGCATAAAAAGCACGATGAGTTGACTGGCAATCTGTGTCGATTCGGCTGCCAGTTTTGCACATTCGGCAGTTGCCTTCTTCACGGATTCAAAGAACCCGATCTCGATTATCCCGATCAGATTTTCGAGCATCGAGGCACGGCTGTCGAAATGCCGATAGAGCGCCGCTTCGCTCAAATGGAGATGCCGGGCCAACATCGCCGTGGTGATTCGCTCGTCCGAGCGCGCGCCCAGTAACTCGACGAAACCCGACAAAATCTGCAAGCGACGACCGCCCGATTTGTAGCGCCCCGGGCCGGCCAGGAACCATTCGCTGGCCGTCCTGCCAGCACCCGAAAACGGGCTGAATACTGCAGGGTCGGGCAACACCGGCCGATCGGTCGAAAGCAACGGTGCAGCATCGCGCTGCAGTCCTGCACGCAAGTCGTCGAGCATCGATCGGCTGGCGGCGGTGCGCCATGCCTGTTGCAGCGAGGCATGCGCCAGAAAGTCTTCGATTCGCCGGGAAGGCACTGTCTGAATGCCGAGGAACCCCTGGTTCGCCATGTCCATGCGTTACCTTT
>JAKONS010000516.1 GCA_022701845.1 Burkholderiaceae bacterium | reverse complement strand
TGCAGCTGCGGCAGAAGCATCCCGAGGTCTTCCGCAAGGGCGGCTACCGGCCGCTGGAAGGCGAGGGCGCGCTCGGCCAGCGCCTGGTGGCCTATGCCCGCGGCGCTGGCGACGAGACGGTGGTGACGGTGGCGGCCCGGCTGCTGCGCGGCGCCACCGACCGGCTGCCGGCCGAGATCGACGCCATGGCCCGCCTCTGGCAGGACACCCGCCTGCCGCTGGCCGAATGCGCAGACGGCATGGGCGAGGCCGGCGACGGCGGCGGCTGGGTCGACTGGTTCACCGGCCGCCCTGCGGTGGTGGCGACCGGTGCGGCCGGCGGCAAGGCGCTGGACGTGGGCGCCGCGCTGGCGGTGCTGCCGGTGGCGGTGTTCGTGCCGGCGGCCTGGATGGCCTGAGCCGGTCCCGGGCGATACGGGGGTAGATGCCGATGACAAGCCGTCCATCGCGGCGGCGTAAACCGGATCTCCCCTCCGCCTGTCGTCATTCGCGGGCATGATCGTTCCTCGCGCATCCCCTCCCCGTACGAGCCTCACTACGCTTCGATGAAGATCCTTTTCGCCACCCCCGAATTCGCGCCCTGGGCCAAGACCGGCGGTCTGGGCGATGTGAGCGGGGCCTTGCCGGCAGCGCTCGCCGCCCTGGGCCACGACGTCCATGTGCTGATCCCCGCCTACGACATCTTCGCGCCGCTCGACGACCGGCACGATGTCGTCGAATGGCCCGCCGCCGACGGCTGGCCGGCGGCCCGCATCACCGCCGCGACCCAGCCCGGCGGGGTGACGCTGCTGTTGCTGGAATGCCCCGAGCTGTATGCGCACGGCGGCGGCCCGTACATCGACGGCGGCGGGCGCGACCATCCGCACAACGCCCGGCGTTTCGGCTTCCTGGCGTGGGTGGCGGCGCGGCTCTCGTCGTCCGAATCGCCCTGGCGCGCCTGGCGGCCCGACGTGCTGCACTGCCACGACTGGACCACCGGGCTGGCACCGTTCTACCTGCATCTGGCGGCCCAGCGCACCGGCCAGCCGGTGGCCGCCAGCGTGATGACGATCCACAACCTGGCGTTCCAGGGCATCTTCCCGATGTACGACGCCGACATGCTGCGCATCCCCGACGTCTACCGCTGGTACGACGGCGTGGAGTACTGGGGCCAGGTGTCGATGCTGAAGGCCGGCCTGCTGTTCAGCGACGCGATCACCACCGTCAGCCCCACCTATGCCCGCGAGATCCGCACCGAGGCGCTGGGCATGGGCCTCCAGGGCGTGCTGCAGTCGCGTGCCGCCGACCTGCACGGCATCCTCAACGGCGTCGACACCGCGGTGTGGAACCCGGTCACCGACCGGCGCCTGCCGCAGAACTACAGCGCCGCGAGCATGGGGGGCAAGGCGGTCTGCAAGGCGTCGCTGCAGCGCGAGTTCGGGTTGAGCGAGCGGCCCGACGTGCTGCTGCTGTCGCTGGTCGGCCGGCTCACCGAGCAGAAGGGCATCGACCTGGTGGTCGAGGCGCTGCCGTGGATCATCGACCAAGGCGCCCAGCTGGTGGTGCTGGGCCAGGGCGATGCGCGGCTGCAGCAGGCGCTGCGCGACGCCGCGGCGGCGCATCCGCTGCAGGTGAGCATCAACATCGGGTTCTCCGAATCGCAGGCGCATCGCATCGAAGCTGGCGCCGACGCGTTCTTGATGCCCTCGCGTTTCGAGCCCTGCGGCCTGAACCAGATGTACAGCCAGATCTACGGCACGGTGCCGCTGGTGCATGCCACCGGCGGTCTGGCCGATTCGGTCATCGACCTAGCGGCCGGCGTGGACACCGCGACCGGCGTGGTGATTCCCCAGGCCACCCCGGCCGCGCTGGTGCTGGGCCTGGAGCGGCTGCGTACCGCCTTCGCCGACAAGGCCGGCTGGCACGCGCTGCAGCACAACGGCATGCGGGCCGGCTTCGGATGGGAAGACAGCGCGCGCGCATACGAGGCGCTGTTCCGGAGCCTGGTCCCGGCGACCGTGGCCGAGCCGGTGCCGGCGGGTGCCGGAACAGCCAACGGCGCGCTGAGCTGAATCCGATTCGCCGGGTGCTGCGTAGGTAACGGCACACCCCGGCTCGGGGTGCAGACCGCAGTGCCACACCCATGAAAAATTCCGCGCCCCGCCGCGAACCGCTCGATTCCCGCCCGTCCGGCCTCCAGGACGATTCCAGCAGTCAGTTGATGGAGGCCAGCCGCAGCCTCCGCGCCTTGGTGCGGGAAGCCGCCGCCCGCCTGCGCGAGGCGCGCAGCCCGGTGCAGGCCGACCGCATCGCCTACGGCTTCGGCAAGGGCAACGGCGAGCGTTTCCACGCCAGCCGCTACTGAGCCCGGCGCCTGGCGTCCTCCGTCCGCGCACTTCCGCAGGGGCTTCTGTCCGACACGCGCCGACACGCGGCGCACGCACGGTTAATTTTTCATCGGTTGCCATGCGGCCGATTCGATCAACGAAACGTCAGCGAAGGGCCTTTCCATGAGCGCAGAAGAATTCACCAAACCCGCAGTGCAGGACGACGGACACGGCGAGCCGAACCCGATCGTCAACGCGGTGTCCAACGCGGTCGCCGCGTTGCGTGCAGACGACGACCAGCTCGCGCTCGCCAAGGCGCACGAAAGCCTGCATCCCAAAGCCATCGAAAAGCTCGAGCCCGCCGAGGCCCGCCTGCAACCCACCGCCGCCGATGCGGTGAAGGCGCTTTTGCAGCAGCAGGGCCGGGCGACCGACCCGACCCAGCTGATTCCCGGCGTGAGCTCGCGCGACACGACGGTGCAGGGCGCGGTCGGCAGTCTGCCGGCCCGCATCTACACACCGACCGGCACCGGGCCGTTTCCGGTGATCGTGTTCTTCCACGGCGGCGGCTGGGTGATCGCCGACAAGGAGGTCTACGACGCCGGTGCCCGCGGCCTGTCGCAGCAGGCGCAGGCGGTGGTGGTGTCGGTCGACTACCGCCGCGCGCCCGAGCACAAGTTTCCCGCCGCCTGGGACGACGCCTTGGCCGCCTACCGCTGGGCGCTGGACAACGCCGCGTCGTTGCATGGCGACGCCTCGCGCATCGCCCTGGCCGGTGAAAGCGCCGGCGGCAACCTGGCGGTGGCCACCGCGATCGCGGCGCGCGATGCGGGCCTGCCGCTGCCGCGCCATGTGCTGTCGGTCTATCCGGTGGCGCAGACCAGCGTGAATACCGAGTCGTACCTCGAGAACGCGATCGCCAAGCCGCTGAACCGCGCGATGGTGAAATGGTTCGTCAGCCATCTGGTGCGCTCCGACGACGATCTGAAGGACACCCGCCTGCAGCTGATCGACGCCGATCTGAAGGGCCTGCCACCGGTGACCATCATCAACGCACGGCTGGATCCCCTGCGCAGCGACGGCGCCAAGCTGCTCGATGCGCTGGAGGATGCCGGCGTGGAGGTGGAGCGCCGGGAGTACGAAGGCGTGGCTCACGAGTTCTTCGGCGCCGCGGCAGTGCTGGAAAAGGCGCGCGAAGCGCAGGCCTTCGCCGGCCAGCGCCTGCGGGCATCGTTCGGTAACTGAGGGCCGTCGTGTCCTGACGTCGGGTGATGCCGGCGCTGCTTGAAATAGCAGCGCACGGCCCAAGGTGAGCCGCAGGAGTACCTCATGCGAACCGACAAACTCACCACCAAATTCCAGGAAGCGCTTTCCGACGCGCAAAGT
>JAKONS010000511.1 GCA_022701845.1 Burkholderiaceae bacterium | reverse complement strand
GTCTTGCCCAGGCCGACGCCGCCGTAGATGAACAGCGGGTTGTACAGATGCCCGGGCGTGCCGGCCACATGCATCGCCGCGGCGCGCGCCATGCGGTTGGCGGTGCCCTCGACCAGGGTGTCGAAGGTGAGCGCCGGGTTGAGGCGGCTGCGGAAGCCGCCGGGCACGCCGTTGTCGCCCATCTCGCCCACCGGAACCGGCTCGGCCACTGCCGGCACGTCGGGCTGCGGCGGGGCCACCGGCGCGGCGGTGCGCGCGGGCGCCTCGCGCGCCGCCAGCGCCAGCTCGACGATGACCGCGCTGCCGTAGATGTGCTCGAGCAGCTGCGCGATGCGGCCGGAGTACTGCGCGCGGATCCAGTCGAGCTTGAAGCGGTTGGCGACGTAGAGCGTCACCTTGGAGAAATCCTCGGCCACATGGGCGACGAGGGGTTTGATCCAGGTGTTGAACTGCTGCTCGGGCAATTCCTGGGCGAGCTGTTCTGCGCAGGCCTGCCACAGGCTGTGGCCTGCGTCGTCGGCGGCGGTCGGCGGCGTGCCGGCGGGGAGTCCCGGAATCATTGTGGTTGTGCGTGCTCTGTGGACAGGCACGAGGTGCCAAACCGGCGGATTCTAAATTATCAAGACCTTGTCCACATGCCGGCAGGGTCGGCCCGGATGGCCCGCACGGGGCCTTGTGTTGCCACACCCCGCCAGTCTGGGCGATAATTCGCGGTTTCCCTGAAAACACTTCGGGAAGAACCAAGGCCCCCCGGCTTGCACCCCACGCCATCCCATGGAATCCATGCGGCGAACACGGTGCGCTGGCCACCCCCCGAGGGTGCGGCTTTTGTCGCTGTTCCTGGCAGATCCGTCTGCGGGACGGTCGGGGGACACATTCGCGGATCCTCGTTTTCTCGACATGCCGTCGGTACGGGGCCCGTTAGTGCCTGAACTCATTTTTGCCTAGGAAATTTCGCCATGAAGCGCACCTACCAGCCTTCCAAGATCCGCCGTGCGCGCACCCACGGTTTTCTGGTCCGCATGAAGACCCGCGGCGGCCGCGCCGTCATCAACGCACGCCGCGCCAAGGGCCGCAAGCGCCTGGCCGTCTAAGGCGGGCGCGGATTCTCCATTCGCCTCACGAATGGTGAACGCGTGCAGCGGCTGAAAACCCGGCCGCAGTTCCAGGCCGTCCTCGCGGGCGGCATCGTGGCGCGCACCTCCCATTTCGCACTCCATCGGCTGGTCCTCGGGCCAGCCGATGGCGTTGGCGCATCCGCGCCGCGTGCAGCGCTAGTCGTCGAGGCCGATGCGGCAGCCGCCCCGCCTGTGGATAACACCGTCGGCCGGGCACGTCCGCTGTTCGCCCCGGTCGACCAGACCTGGCTCGGCGCGATGGTGCCCAAGCGCTGGGCCAAGCGCGCGGTCACCCGCAACGCCATCAAGCGCCAGATCTACACGATCACCGGCGCGGCGGGCGCGGGCCTGCCGCAGGCCGCCTATGTGGTGCGGCTGAAGAGCGGCTTCGATCGCAAGCAGTTCGTCAGCGCGTCGTCCGATGCGCTGAAGCTCGCCGTGCGCGTCGAGCTGCAGCAGCTGCTCGACCGCATCGGCAAGGTGCGCCCGGCATGAACAACCTCCGCCTGTGGCCCCGCCGCGCGGCGGTCGCTGTCGTGCGCGTCTACCGGCTGGCGCTGTCGCCCTGGCTGGGCAACGCCTGCCGGTTCGAGCCGACCTGCTCGGTCTATGCCATCGACGCGCTGGAGCGGCATGGCGCCGCAGCCGGCTGTTATCTCGCGGCAGCGCGTATCGCGCGTTGCCAGCCCTGGTGCGCAGGCGGCTGCGACCCGGTTCCCGACCAGCCGCCGCGCCTGTTCACCCGGCTCGGCGACCTCCTCTCGCCCGCAAAGAAGACCTCATGACCGACATTCGCCGCACCATCCTGTGGGTGATCTTTGGCTTTTCCATGGTCCTGCTGTGGGACAAATGGCAGATCCACAACGGCAACCCGCCGATGTTCTTCCCGTCCACCACGCCGATCGCCACCGCGCCCAGCCCGGATGCGCGCAAGCAGGAAGGCGCCTCCTCGGTGCCGACCGTGCAGTCGACGCCGACCGCGTCCGGCGCCGCCATCACCGCCGGCGGCACCGCCCTGCCGCCGGCCGCCACCACCGTGCCGACCGAGCGTGTCGAGGTGGTCACCGACGTCTACCGCCTGACCTTCGACTCGGCCGGCGGCACGCTGGTGCGCGGCGAGCTGCTGGCGCACGGCGACATGGAGAACCACCAGCAGAAGTTCCAGCTGCTCGAAGACAGCCCGACCCGCGTCTACGTGGCGCAGACCGGCCTGATCGGCGGCGCCTTCCCGACGCACAAGACCCCGATGACGCTGGTGCCCGGCCCGCGCAGCCTGGCCGATGGCCAGGACACGCTGCAGGTGCGCTTCGAGTCGGCCGACGTGGGCGGCGTGAAGCTGGCCAAGGTCTACACGCTGCACCGCGGCAGCTACGCCATCGACGTCAAGAACGAGGTGACGAACGTGGGCACCGCCCCGGCGTCCCCGCAGCTCTACCTGCAGCTGGTGCGCGACGGCAACACCGACGGCGAGCGCATCCCGGCGCCGGCGGCGCTGAAATTCTTCGGCATGGACCACATGCCCTCGTTCTATTCGACCTTCACCGGCCCGGCCATCTACACCGCCGAGAAGAAGTACCAGAAGGTCGAGTTCAAGAAGATCGAAGAAAACAAGGTCGACATCGAGAAGCACTCGGCCACCGGCTA
>JAKONS010000406.1 GCA_022701845.1 Burkholderiaceae bacterium | reverse complement strand
GGCAACCTCCGGATCAGCGCCGTCGATATAGACAACCACGGCACCCGCGACGGCAGCGGACGCCACGGCCTGCTCGCCGGCGGCGATCTCGCCATTGGTGCAACCTCGCTCGATAACCGCAGCGGCGCCATCGTGGGCCTGGGCCGCATGGAGATCGTTGCCGCCCGTGGCGTCGACAACAGCGACGGCCAGATCGGCGCGAAGCGTGTCACCGTGCGTACCCCGTCGCTGACCAACACCGGCGGTCGCATCGATGCCACGGACTACCTCATGCTCGAGGTGCCGAATTTCAGCGCCGACGGCATCCTCGCCAGCAACGGCACGCTGGCCCTGCATACCCAGGGCGACTACACCAATACCGGCACCATCGCCGCCCGTGGCAGCCTCGACATCGCCACCACCGGGCGCTACACCAACCAGGGCACGATCAGCGCCGAGGACCGCCTGCTGCTCAGTGCCCGAAGCCTCGACAACCAGGCCGGTGCCACGATCACCGCACGCACCACCAGCATCGAAGTCACCGGCGATGTCACCAACGCGGGGCTCATCAATGCCTCGGCTGGTCGCCTGAGCATCGGTGCCAGCGGCACCATCGACAACACCGGCCGCCTCTACGGCGACGAGATCGCGCTGCGCGCCCTGCGCCTGGACAACCGCGGCACCGCAGTAGTCGCCGCGCGCGCTGGCGATATCGGTGTCGGCGCGGATGTCCGCAATACCGGCGGCGCGCAGATCGTCTCCCTGGGCAGCCTCTCCATCGGTGGCGGTCTGCGCAACGAAGGCAGTCTGGTCAGCGCCAGCCGCGACGTGTCCGTCGCCGGCCGCACCGACAACCTCATGACCGGGCTGGTGCTGGGCACCTCCAGAACCACCGCGCCGCATAGCGCCGAATACATCGTTCCGGCGGGCACCACGCTCCGGGTGCCCCGCAACGAAACCGTCGAGGCGGGCGAGGTCATCATCCTCCCCAGTGCGCGCTATCCCTTCGCCACATTCGGTTCGAACAAACGTGCGCTCGATGCGCAGGAGCAGGCGTGCACCACGGACGGCTGTACTCCCACCGGCCGCTACACCTATGCCGACGACGACGCCATCTGGGGACTCTTCGGCGTAGCGCGCCCCGATTACAGCGGCTTGGTGCAACCGACGCTGCCCGCCAACCAGCCCAACGGCTGCATGCTGGGCGGCTCCGGGGGGGACAGCAGCAGTCCTTCCACGCGCGATACGGTCGGCGCCTGCGGCGCCTACTGGTCGGACCTGGATACTTACGAAAGCACCCGGAGCAAGCGGCGCGAGACGGCCAGCAAGGCGCTCAATGCCGAGATCTCGGCCTTCAACACCAGCCTGAAGGGACGCTCCTACGAAGACTTCCTGATCCAGACCGTCACCACGCGCGAAACCACGACCACCACGGCCACCGGGGGCGCACCCGGCCAGATCCGCGCGGGCGGCGATGTGCGTTTCTCCGGAGGCGGCATCAACCAGGACAGCATCGTCGTGGCCCACGGCGCCGTCGTCGCCGATGACGGCCTGAACAATATCGCCACCCAGGGCGAGACGCGGACCGTCGATTCCGGTACGTCCCGGTACCGGCACGTGGAATCGTGCGGCGCCTTCGGCACAAAGCACTGTATTCGGCTTGATGCCCCGAGCGCCTTCGTCGCCGCACCGGAGGTGCGCACCGCGCCGATCGTCCTGCCCAACCTGGGCACCGGCACCGCCAGCGCCCCCGGGGACAACCCGGCTCCGCTTGCCGGCCAAGCGGCGGTCATGCCCCGGATGAACGCCACCGTCGTCGTCCGCAGCGACGCGGCCGCGCCGTCCGGCGCCGCAGCCCCTCCTGCTGCCGGCAGCACCGCCCTCGCCGGCGGTCGCATCGTCGCCGTGCCCGGCACCGACGCCCCGGGCGCAGCCGTACAGGCTGGCGCTGCCGGAACGCCCGCCGCTGCCGGCTTGCTCGCGGTGCGCCGTACCTCCGAGGTCGCCGCGGCCGAAGCCACCGCCGCCCGTGTCGATGCCGCCGACGGCGCACACGTCGGCGGTAGTGCCGCCGCGACCGATGCGCCGCTGTCCGGCAGCGTCATCGCCGCCTCCGCGCGCACCCACCAGGCGACGGCCATCGATACCGTGCAGGCGCAGTTCGCCACCGCTGCGGCCGCCCTGCCGGTGCGCTACACCATCACCGCCCGTGGCCCGCCCGCCCTGGTCGGCGGTGCCCTTCCCACCGCACCCGAGACCATCGACGGCCGCAGCGCCGCGGCCCCGGGCGCCGTCAAGGCAGCTGGCTACACCACGGTGCGCAGCGCAGTCGCGCTCGCGCTGCCCGCCAGCCAGCTCTTCCGCATTCCCGCGCATGCCGGCGTGCACTACCTCGTGGAAACCGACCCGGCCTTCACCAACTACCAGAACTTCCTCAGTTCGGACTATTTCCTCACCCAGCTCAAGCTCGATCCCGAGCGCAGCCTCAAGCGCTACACCGACGGCTTCGGCGAGCAGCGCCTCCTCGACGACCAGATCATGGCGCTGACCGGGCGGCGCTTCCTCTCGGGGTATGCCGATACCCAATCCGAATACACCGCCCTCATGGCCTCGGGCGTGGCCTTCGCGCAGCAGTACCACCTCACCCCCGGCACCACGCTGTCGGCGGAGCAGATGGCGCAGCTCACCACCGACATCGTCTGGCTCGAAAACCAGAGCGTCACCCTGGCCGACGGCAGCACCACCACCGCGCTCGTCCCGCGCGTCTACCTGCGGCAACCCCAGGCGGGCGACCTCGGCCCCACCGGCAGCCTGATCGCCGCGCGCGACATCACCCTCACCACGCCGGGCGACCTCGTCAACAGTGGAACCCTCCGGGCCCACGGCACCAACGCCGCCGCGGACGACGGCACGCTGGCCCTCCGCGCGGACAACCTCACCAACAGCGGCACCCTCACGGCCGGCACCGTCACCGCGCAGGCCCGCACCGACCTCGCCAACCTCGGCGGCCAGATCGTGGGCATCGGCGCCGGCAGTAACGTCATGCTGGCCGCGGGCCGCGACCTCATCCTGCGGACCACGACGCAGACCCACACCGCCACCACGGCCACCAGCACCAGCAGCCGCACCAATGCGGACCGCATCGCCACCGTGCAGGGCGGCAGCGTCAGCCTGCAGGCCGCGAGAGACCTGCTGTCCCACGGAGCCACCGTTGCTGCCACCGCAGGCGACCTGCAGGCCAGCGCCGGCCGCGACCTCGTCGTCGCGGCCGTCGACGAGCGCTATAGCCTGGAGATCGGCGACCCCCACGGCCGCACCGTCAACGGCCAGCGGACCCGGACGGCCGAATCCCGCAGCACCCCGCTCGGCTCCAGCCTGGGGGCGAGCGGCAACCTCCGCCTGAGCGCGGGCGCCGACGCCACCGTACTCGGCAGCACCGTCGCCGCCGGGCGCAACCTGGAGATCTCGGGCGCCGACGTCACGGTAGGCGCCGCCACCGCCAGCGAGAGCTTCGCGGCCACCGGCGTCGGCAGGCACGACTTCCACAGCGCCAGCGAAACCCGCACCACCGCCGTCGGCAGCCGCCTGACTGCCGGGCGCGAACTCGCCGTCACCGCTAACGGCAAGCCGGCCGACGGCCAGGGCGACATCGCGGTCCAAGGCTCCAGCCTCAACGCGGGCACCGGCACCCTGGCCCTTGCCGCCACCCGCGACCTCGCCATCGGCACCGCCGCCACCCGCAGCGCCGAAAGCGGTGCCGACTACAACCGCAGTCGCGGCCTGCTGAGCACCACCACCGGCCAGAGCAGCCATGAGCGGACCACCGCCGGCGTCCAGGGCAGCAGCCTGGGCGGCGCCACCGTCATCGCCAGCGCCGGCCGCGACCTCGGCGTCACCGGCTCCAGCGTCGTCGCCGACGGCAACCTCACGCTGCTCGCCGGCCACGACCTGAACATCGCCGCCGCGACCGAAACCACCCGCAGCGACAGCAGCCGTGCGCAAAGCAAGAGCGGCCTCATGGGCAGCGGCGGCATCGGCTTCATGGTCGGCAGCCGTGTGCAGGAAGCCGCCCAGCAAGGCAGCGGCACCACCTCCGCCGCCAGCACCGTCGGCAGCATCGGCGGCAACGTCACCCTCGGCGCGGGCAACGCCTACCGCCAGACCGGCAGCGACGTCATCGCCCCGGCAGGCGACATCGCCATCGTCGCGCGGACGGTGGCCATCACCGAATCCCGCGACAGCGCCGACAGCCGCACCGAGCAGAAATTCCGCCAGAGTGGCCTCACCGTGGCCGTCACCGCACCGGTGATCAGCGCCCTGCAGAGCGCGATCGGTACCGCCGAAGCCACCGGCGCCACCCGCGACGGCCGCATGGCCGCCCTCGGCGCCGCCAGCACCGCCCTGAGCCTGCACAGCGCCGCCGGTGCCATGCAGTCCGCCAGCGCCGCGATGGATGCAGGCAAGGGCGTGGGCGAAGCCGCCCACATCGGCATCAGCATCACCGCAGGCAGCAGCCACAGCACCACCACCACCACCCAGCACAGCAACACCGCCCGAGACAGCACCCTGCAGGCCGGCGGCAACCTCCGCATCGACGCGAGCGGCGCCGGCCGCGACAGCGGCATCACCCTGCAAGGCACCCGCGTCATGGCCGGCCAGGACGTCGACCTGAAGGCCGAAGGCGACATCGCCCTGCGCGCAGCGCGCAACAACAGCGAGCAGCACACCCGCAGCGCCAGCAACTCCGCCGCCGCCGGCGTCGCCATCACCTTCGGCCCCAACGGCGCCGCTTTCGGCATCACCGCCAGCGCCAGCGGCGCCCGCGGCAAAGCCGACGGAACCGACACCACCTGGAGCAACACCCGCATCGACGCCGGCCGGCGCGTCGGCCTGCAAAGCGGAGGCGACACCACCCTGCGCGGCGCCAGCGTCGCGGCGCCGAAGATCAGCGCCCAGGTCGGCGGCGACCTCAAGATCGAAAGCCTGCAGGACACCAGCCGCTACGCCAGCAAGAACCAGAGCCTGGGCGGCAGCGTCACCCTCGGAATCGGCGCCAGCGGCAGCGCCAGCGCCAGCAGCGCCAAAGTCCATGCCGACTACGCCAGCGTCACCGAGCAAAGCGGCCTGAAAGCCGGCGACGGCGGCTTCCAGATCCACGTCGGCGGCGCGACGAACCTCCGAGGCGGCGCCCTCACCAGCAGCGAAGCCGCCGTGCAAAGCGGCGCCAACCGATTCGCCAGCGCCGGCGG
>JAKONS010000403.1 GCA_022701845.1 Burkholderiaceae bacterium | reverse complement strand
GCCGATCTCCTCGTCGGGAATGAAGCGGTTGTAGCGGTGGCCGGCGGTGTTAGACAAAACTGTCCTCCGAGCCGCCGCCGATCACGATCTGGCCTTCGTCGGCCAGGCGGCGCACCACCTTCAGGATCTCCTTCTGCTGCGCCTCGACTTCCGACAGCCGCATCGGGCCGCGCGATTCCAGGTCTTCGCGCATCGATTCGGCCGCGCGCGACGACATGTTGGCCAGGAACTTCTCGCGCAGCTCGGGTGCCGCACCCTTGAGCGCCACCACCAGCGTCTCGGAGGCCACTTCCTTGAGCAGCATCTGGATCGACTTGTCGTCGATCTTGCCGACGTCGTCGAAGACGAACATCTTGTCCATGATCTTCTGGGCCAAGTCGGCGTCGTAGCCGCGGATGGCGTCGAGCAGCGGCGCTTCGATGGCCGCGCCCATCAGGTTGACGATCTCGGCCGCGGTCTTGACCCCGCCGAGCGAGGTCTTGCGCACCTTGTCGCCGCCGGCCAGCACCTTGAACAGCACCTCGTTCAGGTCCTTCAGCGCGGTCGGCTGGATGCCTTCCAGGGTGGCGATGCGCACCATCACCTCGCCGCGCTGGCGCTCGCTCAGGTTGCGCAGCACGCCGGCGGCCTGTTCGTAGTCCAGGTGCACCAGGATGGCCGCCACGATCTGCGGATGCTCGTTGCGCAGCAGCTCGGCCACCGACAGCGGGTCCATCCACTTCAGGCTCTCGATGCCCGACACGTCGCCGCCCTGCAGGATGCGGTCGATCAGCAGGGATGCCTTGTCGTCGCCCAGGGCGCGCCGCAGCACCGCGCGCACATAGTCGCCGGTGTCGTTGACCAGCAGGCTCTGCTGGGCCGCGGCGTCGGTGAACCGGGAGATCACCTCGTTGACCCGGTCGTGCGACACCACCCGCATGCGGGCGATGGTCTCGCCGAGGCGCTGCACCTCCTTCGGCGAGAGGTGCTTGAACACTTCCGCCGCTTCTTCCTCGCCGAGCGACATCAGCAGGATCGCGGCGTCGTTGAGTCCCTGGTCATCCATGGCGGTGATCGTGCTTGAAAAGCCGTCCGGTTAAAGCGTTTGCAACCCCGTTAAGCGGGGGCTTCTCCGTTGATCCATTCCTTGACGATGTTGGCGACCGCGATCGGGTTGCTCAACGCCAGGGCGCGGGCCTCCTGCAGGCGGTTCTGCTCGGCGGTGGCCGGCAGCAGCGCGGTGGCGCCCGGGCCGCCCAGCGCGGCGCGCGGCGTGTCGTCGCCGATGGCCACGTCGAGCTGGCCGCCGGGGCCGCCGACCGGGCCGCCGCCGGAGACACCCAGGTCGGTGAAGCCCGGATCGCCCGGGCGCAGCACCTTCGGCGCCGGCGGGTTCAGGCCCTTCATCGCCGGCCGCACGAAGCCCAGCAGCACCAGGGCGCCGAACAGCAGGGTGCCCACCGGCCAGGCCATGCTGCGGGCCAGCTCCAGCATCTCGGGCTGCTTCCAGAACGGCAGCGCGGTGGTGTCGGATGCCTGCACCAGGAAAGGCGCGTTCATCAGGTTGACCGAGTCGCCGCGGTCCTTGTTGAAGCCGACGCTCTCGCGCACCAGCGCGGTCATCTGCTCGATCTGCTGGGCCGACAGCGCGGTCGGGCCGCCCTTGGCGCCGTCGACCGACGGGGCGTAGTTCACCACCACCGCCGCGCTCAGCCGGCGCACCGTCGGCGTGCCGCCGCGCACCACCCGCACCGTCTTGTCGACCTCGTAGTTGGTGGTCGATTCGCGCTTGGAGTTCTGCGCCCCGGCGCCCGCGCCGTTGTTGCCGGTGCCGGCGGTGAGGGTCTGCGCCTGGCCGTTGATCGGTGCGTTCGGGGTGGCCGGCGGCTGGTTGGTGGTGGCGCCGGGCACGCCGGCCGGCGGGTTGGCGCCGGGCTGGGAGCCGCTGGTCTCGACCACCTGCTGGCTGCGGATCGCGCCGGCGTCCTTGTCCTGGTTGGGCTTGTGCTGCTCGGAGGTCTGCTCGCTCTGCGAGAAATCGACATCGGCGGTGACGGTGGCCTTGACGTTGCCGCGGCCGACCACCGGCTCCAGCATCTCCAGCACCCGGCGCGCATAGCCGGATTCGAGCTGCTGCACGTATTGCAACTGGGTGGCGTCGCCGCCGCCGGCGCCGCCCGGGCCGTCGGGCGCCTGCGACAGCAGCTTGCCGCTGTCGTCCAGCACGCTGACGGCCGACGTCGTCATCTCCGGCACGCTGGACGCCACCAGGTGCACGATGCCGGCGATCTGCGCCCGGTTCAGGTCGGCGCCGGGCTGCAGCGTCACCAGCACCGAGGCCGACGGCTTCTGCTGCTCGCGGAAAAACCCGTTCTGGTTGGGCAGCGCCAGGTGCACCCGGGCGCTCTGCACCGAGGCCAGCGACTGGATCGAGCGGGTCAGCTCGCCCTCGAGCCCGCGCTGGAAGGTGAGCCGCTCCTGGAACTGGGTCATGCCGAAGCGGTTGCCCTCCATCAGCTCGAAGCCCGCCACCGAGCCCTTGGGCAGGCCCTGCGCGGCCAGGCGCAGGCGCAGGTCGTGCACCCGGTCGGAGGGCACCATGATGGCGCCGCCACCCTCGGAATACTTGTAGGGCACGTTCATCGTCGACAGCTGGGCCACGATGGCGCCGCCGTCCTTGTCGGCCAGGTTGCTGAACAGCACCCGCCATTCGGCCTGCCGGCCCATCACGATGCCCGCGATACCGGCGATCACCAGCAGCGCCACGCCCAGGCCGAGCCGCATGCGCTGGCCCCGGTCGAGGTTGGACAGGCGCTGCACCCAGGCGGGGCTGGCAGGAACGACGGGGGCGGCGGGCAGTTCGGCGACAGCGGACATCGGCTGATCCATGGCTTTCGGAGCGGAATTGCCCCGAGACCGGATTATTCGCAGTCGCCCTGCGGCCGTTGCCACGATAAGGCGCGCTTTCCCCCGCTTATTCCGGGTCGGCAGAAGCGGCCGGAACTTTAGGATCGCGGCATCGAAATTTTTCCGTTTCGAGAAAGCTTCGAAAGCCCCCCATGGACGCCATCTCCCGCCTTTCCCTGCCGCTCGACACCCAGGCCCTCACCGGCGCCCGCGCCGCCCGGGCGATGGGTGCGCAGCCGGGCGTCGCCGGCACCCAGGGCGGCAGCTTCGGCACCGCGCTGCAGAGCGCGCTGAAATCGGTGAGCAATGCGCAGAACGAATCGGGCGAGCTGCAGAAGCAGGTGCAGCTGGACAACCCGTCGGTGAGCCTGGAGCAGACGATGGTGGCGATCCAGAAGGCGCAGATCGGCTTCCAGGCCACGGTGCATGTGCGCAACCGCATGGTCCAGGCCTACACCGACATCATGAA
>JAKONS010000402.1 GCA_022701845.1 Burkholderiaceae bacterium | reverse complement strand
CAGGTGGCCATCGCCCATGTCACCGTGCCCTGCGAAACCCCGAACATCGTGGAGAGCAAGTCGTTCAAGCTCTACCTCAACAGCTTCAACGACAGCCGGTTCGACAGCGCCGACGAGGTGCGCTCGCGCATCCGTGCCGATGTGTCGGAAGCGGTATGGCGCGGTGCAGCCCAGCCGTCGACCGTCGGCGTGCGTCTGGTGCTGCCGGAGGATTTCGGCCGCGAGCGCATCGAAGGCCTGGAGGGGCTCAACCTCGACCGGCTCGACATCGAATGCGACCGCTACACCCCCGCGCCCGATCTGCTGACCGCCGCCTTCGACGAGACGCCGGTCAACGAAACCCTCGTCAGCGACCTGCTCAAGAGCAACTGCCTCGTCACCGGGCAGCCGGACTGGGGCAGCGTGCAGATCCGCTACAGCGGCCCGCAGATCGAACAGGCCGGGCTGCTGCGCTACCTGATCAGCTTTCGCAACCACAACGAGTTCCACGAACAGTGCGTCGAGCGCATCTTCATGGACATCTGGAGCCGCTGCCGCCCGGTCAAGCTGGCGGTGCTGGCGCGCTACACCCGCCGTGGCGGGCTCGACATCAACCCCTGGCGCACCAGCCATCCGCAGGCGCTTCCCGGCCAGACGCGTACCGCGCGGCAATAGCCGACGATGCCGCAAATAAAGCGGTAAATACCTTCAGCGGCCTGTGTCTTTTCACATGCAGACACCCCGGCACCCGCTGCTACACTGATCTGTTCATGGCCCTACTGTCACCGTCGCCCGCTTCCTCTACCCCTCATCCCGAGGTATCCGGTACGGCACCGGGCGGCCCGGAATTCGGGGCTTCCCCGGCAGTCGATCCCCTGGCCGCACTGCGTGCCGCCACCGCCGACACCCATGCCCGGCTCGACAGCCAGCTCCCGCTTTCACGCGACGCCGCCGGCATCGTCGATTACGCCTGGCATGTGGCGACCATCGGTGCCTGGCTGGCCGACATCGACCGGCTGCCGATCGCCGCCGACGGCTGGCCCGCCGGCTGGCAGCAACGCCAGCAGGCCCGCCGCGCGCGCGTCGCAGCCGACCTTGAAGCCCTCCCAGATTCCGACCTTCCGCCGATGCAGCCTGAACCCGCCGAGTTGCCCTCCACCGTACTGCCCGAAGGCTTCGCCTGGGGCGTGGCTTACGTGGTCGAAGGCTCGCAACTCGGCGGGCACCTGTTGTATCGGCGCCTGCAGGAGCGCCTGGCGCCCCACCCGCTGCATTACCTGCGCGGCGACGACCGGTCCGGCCCGAGCCCCTGGCCGCGTTTCACCGCGGCGTTGCGCGCCGCCATGACGACCCCTGCGCAGGTGCAGGCCACCACCGACGGCGCGCAATGGGCTTTTGCCAGCCTGAGCGAGCGTTTCACCCGCGCCGGAGTACTGGCATGACGGCATTGCTCACCGAACCGATCGCCGCGACCGTCACGCTCGAGAGCTGCGACCGCGAGCCGATCCATATCCCGGGCGCCATCCAGCCGCACGGCGTGCTGCTGGCATTCGACGCCGAGCGGCGCCTGCGCTATTACAGCGCGCATGCCGGCGACATGCTCGGCGCGCTGCCCGCGCTGGGCCAAACGCTGGACACCGCCCACTTCGGCGGCAATCCCGACATCCATGCCCAGTTGCAGGAGGCCTTCGCCGCTCTGGAGCACGACGACCTGCTGCCCTTGTCGGGCGAGGTCACCATCGCCGGCGAGCATGTCGATCTGATCCTGCACCAGTCCGGTCATCTGCTGGTCGCCGAGTTCGAGCCCCGCGCCGATCTGGCCGACGTGCTGACGAGCTTCGCGCTCAAGGCGCACCGGGCGATGGACCATCTGAAGCGCCAGCGCTCGATCGACAGCCTGCTGTCGATGACCACCCGCAACATCCGCCAGCTGACCGGCTTCGACCGGGTCATGGCCTATCGGTTCCGGCCCGACGACAGCGGCGAGATCGTCGCCGAGTCCGTCGACGAGCGGCTCGACCCGTTCATGGGCCGTCGCTATCCGGCCGGCGACATCCCGGCGCAGGCGCGGCGGCTGTACGAAGTCAATACGCTGCGCACCATCGCCGACATCGGCGCCCGGCCGGTGGCCCTGGTGGGCGAGGCCGGCGCACCGCCCCTCGACCTGAGCCATTCGGTGCTGCGCGCGGTGTCGCCGATCCATATCGAATACCTCAGCAACATGGGTGTAGGCGCGTCGATGAGCGTCTCCATCGTGGTGCAGGGCCGCCTCTGGGGAATGATCGCCTGCCACCACATGGGCCCGCGCCAGGTGCCGTATTCGGTGCGCATGGCCTGCGACGTCATCGCCCAGATCCTGGCCGCCAACGTCCACACCCTGCTGACCCGTGCCAGTGCGGAGCGCATCGGTTTCGCCGCCACCCTGCGTGCGCGCATGGTGGAAGACCTGCTGCACGCGGACGATGCGGTGGCCGCGCTGGCGCCGCATTCGGCGCTGCTGGCCAAGGTGTTCGACGCGCACGCCGCTGTCGTCTCCGAAGGCAACAAGCTGGTCGTCGAAGGCGAATTCCCGGTCGAATCCGCCCGTGCCCTCACCCGCTGGCTGGCGCGCCAGGAGTTCACCGCCGAGCCGCTGGTGGCGGTCGATGCGCTGGCGCGTTTCCCGACCTATCTGCAACCGATGCTCGACATGTGGTGCGGCATGCTGGCGCTGCGTTTCGACCCCAGCGCCGACGGCTGGCTGATCCTGCTGCGCAAGGAGCAGGTCGAGACCATCAACTGGGGCGGCAAGCCCGACAAGCTCTATGTGCACGGCCCCAACGGCCCGCGCCTCACGCCGCGCGGCTCCTTCGACCTGTGGCGCGAAACGGTGCACGGCACCGCCGAGGCCTGGGACGCGACCAGCCTGGCGATGGGCCAGCAGCTGATCGACGAACTCGGCCGCGCCTCCGCGTCGCGGGTGAGCGAGCTGAACCGGGCCCGCAACCAGTTGCTCGCGGTGCTCGGCCACGACCTGCGCGACCCGCTGCACTCGATCAGCATGGCCGCCCGGGTGCTGGAGAAGACACCGGAGCATGCGAGCGGCCGTATCGGCCAGCGCATCCAGTCTTCCAGCAGCCGCATGCAGCGGCTGGTGAGCCAGGTGCTCGACATGTCGCGCCTGCAGGGCGGGCTGGGGCTGGGCCTGCAGTTCACGCCGACGCTGCTGGCGCCGCTGGTGAGCGACCTGCTGGAGGAATCGTCGGTGGCCAACCCCGGCATCGTGTTCAAGCGCGAACTCAACGAGACCATCCAGGCCGACGTCGACGCCGACCGCATGGCGCAGGTGATCACCAACCTGGTGAGCAATGCCCGCCACCACGGCACGCCCGGCGAGCCGGTCACGGTGCGCTTGCGCGACGCCGGCGCGAACGTCCAGCTGCAGGTGCGCAACTTCGGCGACGCGATTCCACCCGACCTCGCCGCCAGCCTGTTCAACCCGTTCAAACGGCAATCGCTGGGCAACGAGCGCAACCGCACCGGGCTCGGCCTGGGGCTCTATATCGCCCACCAGATCGTGCAAGGCCATGGCGGCCGGATCGATTATTCTTTCGAGGCGCCGCAGGTGGTTTTCACCGTGCTGTTGCCGCGCAGCCAACCGCAGCCGTCCGTCGCGACGCATCCCGTGCCCAAGGCCCTTCCGTGACCCTCAACATCCTCATCGTCGACGACAACCGCGAAGCAGCCGAGTTGTTCCAGGAACTGCTCGAAATGCAGGACTACACCGTGCGCTGCGCCTTCAACGGCGCGCAGGCCCTGGAGCTCGCTCGTGCCGAGCCGGCCGGCGTCTATCTGGTGGACCTGACCCTGCCGGACGTGCATGGCACCGACCTGGCACGCCAGCTGCGCGAACTCACCCCCAGCGGCGCCCAGCCGATGGTGATCGCCGTCACCGGCCTCGCATCCGACGGCAGCGCCGAGATGGCGGTGTTCGACCACTTCCTGCAGAAGCCCGTCGATTTCGAAAAACTCGAACGCATCCTTGCCGGCGTGGCTGCGAAGTCATGAGCGACGCTCGCCCCGACGCCGCCTCGCCCTGGCTCGCCGCCGGCGTTCGCCATGAGCTCTTCATGCGGGTGCTGCCTGCGCTGCGCCACGACATGGCAGGCCCGCTGTCGGTGGCACGCATGGGCAACGCGGTGCTCAAGCGCTACCTGGCGGCACAACCTTTCGATCCGGCCCAGAGCCTGCGGCGCATGGAGCAGACCGACGAACAGCTCAACCAGCTGCTCATCTCGATCCGCACCCTGGCGCGCTGGGATGTCGAGAGCAGCGACCGGGCCACGCCCACGCCCGCCCTGCAGGCCACGCTGCACCTGGCCCGGCCGATGCTCGACCTGGCCGGCGTGGTGCTCGAATCCACCGATGCGGAAGCGCCCGCCCACTGGCCTTCGCTGCAGCCAGCGCGTGCGCTGTACATGGTGCTAGGGGTGCTCGGCTATCTGCAGGACGGTGCCTCCGGTCCCAGCAGCATCCAGGTGTTGACCGAAGGCGATCGGCTGCGGATGCAGTCCAGCGCCATGGCGCCCACCCTGCCCGGCGACCACCAGCCGGCGAAGCGGCTGATGCGCATCGACGCGCAGGCGCTGCAATGGCTGTCGGACGATCTCGAATGGCCTGTCGAGAT